>CAINVS010000406.1 GCA_903854205.1 uncultured Bacteroidota bacterium
CTTTATAATGTTTTACGAATGTATGTATTTTTAAATTAAAAAGCCATAAATTTAAGGTAATAAAAAAGAGGACCGAAGTCCTCTGAATATTTTTCTGAATTATTGTCGATAACTCCATATTAGGTTGGCGGGAATCTCGTCTTTGGGACGAGATCAATGTTTGTGCTGCGCACGCAAGGAAACGCTAGCTGTTGGCAGTTCGGCTTTTATATTTTAAGTTTTGTAACCCTTCTATTAAAATACTTGCTCAATAGTTTAACTGAAATACGCGAAGGCGTTATATAAAATAGCAGATTTCGAAGTAAAATTGCTAATGGATTACTCAATTGACCTATTTTACCCAAACGTAAACTCTCTTGATTAATTTGTTTTGCTCGGTCAAAGTGAAGTTCTTCGTAGCGATTATAGGCTTTTTCTGTTAGACCAAATTTGTCAATACATTTGGCTAATAAATAAGCTCCTTCAATAGCTGTGCATCCTCCTTGACCCAGATTTGGTGTTGTGGGATGTGCGGCATCTCCAATTAAGGTTACATTCCCTTTTGTCCAACCTTTTTGAGGTTTTCTGTCTATTAAGCTGTTTTTTAAAATGTGTTCTGTATTGTTAATCAAGTCAGCTATGGGATAATGCCAGTCTCCAAAAAGTCGATTAAGTTTTTCTTTTGTAGTTTCAGGCTTATCGTCTTGCATAAATGCTTCATTACAAGTTGCCCACCAACCATAAACACCGTCTTTGATAGGTACTATTCCGACCCTTTGTCCTTTACCAAAAGTCTCACTTGCATATCCAATGTCAAAATTTGTTTTACCACGCCACGCCAAATATTATACCCCCTGAATATGGGGTCTCCGTCATTGATTATATGTTTTCTTACTGCCGAATGTATGCCGTCCGCACCTATAACAGCATCAAATACTTTTACTTTGTCATTTTCAAAGGTTAGGCTTAATTGACCATTGTCAAGTTGTGTTAAATCTTTTAAGCCATAATTGTTATAAAGTTTAGCGTCAATATTATTTAAAAGAATACTGTGTAGGTCTGCTCTGTGTATGCAAATTACTGGATAGTCGCTTTTGGGTTCGGACTTGCTTAAAATTGTACCTTTATCTGTTTTTAAATATATAGTTTTAAATTTTCCACTACTTTCTAATATTGTATTGAGTAAGCCTAACTCGTCCATTACACAAAGAGCATTTGGAAAAACACTTATTGCAGCGCCAATTTCTCCAAATTGTTCTTTTTTCTCGAAAATATGGATTTCATACTCTTTGGATTTTAGAGAACAGGCAAAAGTCAGTCCTGCTATTCCGCCACCTATTATTGCTATTTTTTTCTTTTCTGTCATTTTATTCGTATTGTTTTTTTTTAGCTGACTGCCAACGTTTTGTAGCTACAAGAAGTTGGCGATTTCGAAGTTGAAAACTGTCTGCCACAACTGAATCCCGATAGTTATCGGGACACCAAGCTTCATTAAACCACTGAACCGCCAATTTCTTGTAGGTGCTGTTGAACTAAACCTTCGGTAGCAGTTGCCGGCTTTTTTAATATCTTTACGAAGATATACATTTTTATAATAAATGGTTAACTTTTTAAGCTTATAAAAAAATAAAGCCACTGGATGAGCTGAGCGAAAAAGAACTTGCTTAGTCAACAGCAAAAACAAAAAAGAGGACCGAAGTCCTCTAAATATCTCTGAGAATTATTCTCGATAAGTCCATCATAGGTTGGCTGGAAGGAAGGTTCCGTTCAACAGGAGCTTTATTGTTGGCTCTCCGAGCCCAACGAAACTCTAACTGTTATGTGCCGTATTTATTGTCGCACTATCTTTTTGTAAACTACTTCGTCTTCCTTAGTCTTGATTTGTAAATAGTAAATTCCTTTGTTAAGATGCTGAATGTTTAAAGGGGCATTTGATTCGTTGGTCGATGCATAAACAACTTTTCCTTCACTGTTGTAAATAGTTGAGGTGTATATTGTATTAATTCCTTCCAGTTGAATTAACCCTGTTGTCGGGTTGGGATAAATATTCACATTTAATTGGCTGTAATTATTTATTCCTGTTGTCTGAAAACAAGAAGCGTCATGTGGAAAATGGCTTAATGTGTCAATGACAATATTTGTATCTCCAGCCATATAGGTTGAAAGGTTCATATATATTAAAAACATTTCGTCTTCAGTTCCCTCACCAACACTAACATTTTGTGGTGGATTATTAGGATTATTAGGATTGTTGGTCGTGTTGTCATATGTCGCTTGCCCGTATAGAATACTGCCTGCTGGTAGTAAAATTGGTTTTTGAAATTGATAAAAGTATTGCCAATGAAAATCCCATTCAGGAATATCTATAAGGTGAATAGTATCATTTGTTGGTGTCACACAATAAGCTTTTATTGATTTTCCTATTAAGTGCATGTGTGGCATTATACCTGTCAGAGTTCTATTTGTTGTAACATTGACTTGGCCATAAAAAGTTTTAACTGAGTCAGCAGGAATAAAAAGTGGACCATTTGTAAGTGAAGAACCATGATTTATTGCAGCAACGGTTGTAACATTTCTTAGAGACGATAAGCCATACTTCAACCGTATTTGTGTGCTGTCAACCTGTCCGCTAACACCACCGGGATAGTGCATTTGAATAACGATGTATGAGTTTGGAAGCATCACGGCTCCAAAACCCGGTGCGAAATTAAATGCTCCTTGTCCGGGCGTGTAAACTGTAAGCAGTTTAGACGTAGGAGAACCTGTTCCGCCAAATGCATTATATCCAGGGAGTGGGTCGTTTTGGTCTAATGTAAATGGTATTAAAGATGTATCCTGATATACAAGTGCATGATGAACGATTTCCCTGTTTCCCGGAAACACTTCAATACTCTGAATTGACTGTTGAGTTGAGTTATTCACAGGAATAACGAACATGCGGTAAACATCATTGTTTGATGTAACCGTATAGGTTGGAATTTGTCCTACAAAATCAGGAGTTGTAATCTGATAACCTGATGTGTAGGTAGGAGGAGTTGGAATATTAGCGGCATTCCCCAATGGAGCAAAATTGTTAACCCAGTCAACAATTTCGTCTATTTCATGGTCGCTTAATGTGTTAGCATGTGCGTATTTCCTTTTATCCTGACTTGCAGGGAAGGGAGGCATACTTTTAGCCTGCACCGATGCAGCTATTGAGAAACGATTTTGAAAAACATCGTTATATGTCATCAATGAGAAGGGGGCTATTCCGTTCTGATTATGACAGCTTGTGCAATGCGTGTAAACAATACAAGCAATACCGTCAGTCCAAGTCGGGTTGTGAGCTTTGGCTGAATTTTGAAACAGCACAAAGGCTGTCATGGCGATTAGTAAACTTTTTAACTTCATTTTATTTTGTATTTGTTGTTAGAATATTTTGTTGTCGTTTGGTTTAATATGGCACATAACGGTTTGC
>CAINVS010000407.1 GCA_903854205.1 uncultured Bacteroidota bacterium
GGCTTCGTCTTTAGAAATTGCTTTTATATCATCTAAAATCAGATCTTTCTGCAATTCGCGCATCTCTTTTTCCAAATCTATTTTATCAGATTTCGGGCTTTGGTTGATGTTTTTATCGGGCTGATTTTGGGCACTGCAATAAAAAATCTGAATTAGCAAAATGAATAGAACAAATAAATTATTTTTCATTTACAGTATTTTTTTGGTCAATATTTCAAATTGGTTCTTCCAATCTATGTTTTTCATAAAGTTCGTAATAATAACCTTCTTTAGCATAAATCAGTTCTTCATGTGTTCCAATTGCGGCAATTTTGCCATGTTCCAGAACCAAAATTTTATCAAAATTTAAGGAGGCATAAAGTCTGTGTGTAACAACAATAGTCGTTTTATCTGAACAAACCCGACGCAAATAACCTGTAATCTCAGCTTCCGTTTTAGTATCAACGGCAGACAAACAAT
Source organism: uncultured Bacteroidota bacterium (assembly GCA_903854205.1). Classification (GTDB taxonomy): domain Bacteria; phylum Bacteroidota; class Bacteroidia; order Chitinophagales; family Saprospiraceae; genus Saprospira. The sequence goes on from CAINVS010000407.1 coordinate 460, forward strand.
CGTCCAATAAAATAATCTGCGGTTCTTTAATCAAAGCCCTAGCAATAGAAATGCGCTGTTTCTGCCCACCTGAAAGGGTTACACCACGCTCCCCTATCTGAGTGTCAAAACCTCCCGGCAAGGCAACTATATCATCATAAACTGCAGCATATTTGGCAAATTCCTCAATGCGCTGACGGTCTGCATTTGGCGCGCCAAAAGCAATGTTATTGGCCACAGTATCAGAAAAAAGGAAAACATCCTGAGGTACATAGCCAATCTGACGTCTCAATGAAGAAAGGTTGTGTTGTTTAATATCAATACCATCCATCAAAATTTCGCCTTTTTCGACATCATACATCCTTAATAAAAGATCGGCAATCGTAGTTTTACCTGATCCTGTTCGGCCCACAATCGCCAGTTTTTCACCTGCTGCCAGTTTGAAAGACACATTTTCCAAGGCAGAAATTCCGGTATCGGGATAAATAAAACTGACATCCTTGAACTCAACAGCTCCACTGATTTCTTTTTGTGGAATTTTGACATCGGGTAAAATTTCAGGTTTGGTTTTCAAAAACTCATTGATTCGTTTCTGCGATGCCGCTGATTGCTGAATGATAGAGGCCACCCAACCAATAGACGTAACGGGCCAGGTCAGCATATTTATATATATAATAAATTCTGCAATATTACCGGCAGAAATACTGCCCTTCATGAGCAAAAGACCGCCAACATAGACTGTAATAATAGTACTTGCACCGATGAGTATGAGCATAAGTGGCCTAAAAATAGCATCAACACTTACCATTCTTAAAGATTTTTCCTTATATTTCTCTGCTTCCTCCCTAAAATAATTGCCCATTGCATCTTCCTGAACATAGGATTTCACAACGCGTATACCGGAATAAACTTCTTGTGCCAAGCTGTTCATTACAGATAACTGTTTTTGTATAGCTTCACTCCTTTTATTGATGATATTTGTAACATAATAAATTGAAAAAGAGAGAACTGGCAACGGAATTAACGAATAGAGCGTCAACTCTGCGTTAACCTGCACCATAGCATAGATAACCATCACCATCAGAAAAACCAAATTGATACCGTACATAACAGCAGGACCGATATACATTCTGACCTTGCTCACATCTTCGGTTACACGGGCCATCAGGTCACCTGTGTTGTTTTTCTTGTAAAATGCAAGGTGCAATTTTTCGTAATGTGCAAAAATTTCGCTGCGCAAGTCATTTTCGATAAGTCGGGACATAACGATAATCGTCTGACGCATAAAAAACATAAAAACGCCCATCAGAATGGCAAAAACAACAGTTAATGTGCCGAAAAACACCAGGCTCCAGCCAATTTTATTAAAAAGGGTCTTTTGTGCTTCAAAATCTTCATAGGCACGATAAATTGTAACATTATCCACCACCATATCAAGAGCATACCTGATTACCTGTGGTTGCAAAACCCTGAAATAATTGGAAATAATCACGAATAAAATACCCATAAGCAGTCGCCAACGGTACTTGTAGAAATATTTATTGAGATAGGCTAATTCTTTCACTTTAATACTTTAGTATAGATTCAGGTCCTTAAAATTAAGAACGATAGATAGATGTTATTGATTAAAAGAACGAACAAATCGGGCTTTGGTTTTGAAAGCGCTTAAATAATCTTAATTTTGCCGAACAGATTATCAAATACAAAGATAGAACATTTCATGCGGATTCGCCACAGCATAATCATTTTGCTTTTACATTTTTATGCAGGGACTGTTTCTGCACAGGGCGACAGCATTGTTTTTATCAATATTGTGGACAGTTTTGCTCTAATCACGGCCAAACCTTTCAGCGAAGGCATTTCCAAACAATTTTTCAGAAAAGAATTGTTGCAAAATTATCAGGGACAGTCACTTTCTGAAGTTTTGAGTCGGGAAGCTGGCGTTTTTGTCAAACAATACGGTGCGGGACTTTTATCGACAATCACTCACAGGGGCGGCTCAGCCTCACAAACAGCTGTTCTCTGGGAGGGTGTTAATATTTTGAATCCCATGTTGGGGCAAAGCGACCTCAGTCTCCTCCCTGTACTTTTCAGCGATGCTGTGCAATGGCAATCCGGCGGAAACAGCGCTCAAAATGGCAACAATGCAATTGGCGGAAGTTTACAGATCAGTTCCAATTCAGATTTCAACAGCGGTTGGAAAAGTATGGCGCTTATTCAAATGGGCAGTTTTGGAGAATTGAAACAACAGTTTAGAGTACAATACGGAAATGAACGCTATGCCGGCAGCATACGTACTTTTTATCAGAAGGCCGATAATAATTATCTTTTCAGAGATGTCAATGCCTTCGGAAATCCAAAACCTATGAAAAGACTCAGTCATGCAGAACAGGAGGCCTGGGGACTGATGCAGGAAAACACACTCCGCTTGGGAAAGGGGCATCAATTGAGTTGGAAACACTGGTATCAGAATGCCTACCGTCAGATTCCGCCCAATCTGTTACAAACTGTCGGCGATAATGAAGAACAATGTGATGAATCTTTCAGAAATGTAATTTCCTGGCTGAAAGCAGGTACAAAATCAATTTGGAAGGCCGATGCTGCATTGGTTATGGAAAGGCTGGATTATAAAAACAATGTTCTGTTATCTCAAAGCCGAACCCTTACTTCATTGATAAAAGCATCCCAAATTTACTGTTTCAATGAAGAAAATATATTAAATTGGGGCCTGGAACAGCAGTACCAAAGGGCATTTTCAGATAATTACAATAAAGGTCAGCAGCAATTGGCACTTTTTGCAACTTATAAATTAGCCTCAAAAATAACTTCTTACAAATGGGTTTTGAATCTGAGTGCAAGAGAACAGCTTATTGAACGAAAATTTCTACTGCCTGCAATAGGTATTAACTATACTTATTTCAAAATTGATGAAAAATTGCGTCATTATAGAATTCAAAGCTCCATTTCACACAATTACCGTTACCCTACTCTGAATGACCGATTTTGGCCACTTGGCGGAAATCCCAATCTTTTGCCGGAATATAGTTTGAGTGCTGATGTAAAATTCAGATTTTCAAATTCGGAA
>CAINVS010000408.1 GCA_903854205.1 uncultured Bacteroidota bacterium
GTCAGCGAGGCAACAAGAAAATGGACTATGCCAATCAGAGATTGGGGTTTAATTTTTGAACAATTTCTAATTATTTTTGAAAACAGAATGAAATTTTAATAACATACTTTTTTAACTTACACACTTAGCGGGATAGTGTCTTAAATAACCTTTGACCTTTAATAAAAAGAGGGCGCCATTTCGGACGCCCTCTGTCGGTTTTAAATATATTTCTTTCTTTAATTTACTATCCGTATGTTTGAATTTGCTCTTACTGTCTTGATTTGACCATTGTTATCTTCAGCAGTAACATTGTAGAAGTAGATACCTGTGCTGAGCTGATTTCCGCCTTCATCGGAAGCATTCCAAGTTTCGGTATTGAATTTACCCTGACCGTTGTTATCGGTAGATTGGATACTTTTTACCAATTGTCCCCTTAAATCAAAGATATTGATGCTTATGCTTTCAGTATCAGAGAACTGGCTGCCAAGGTTTACATGGAAACGAGTTGAGCCGCTTACAGGATTAGGATAGTTGTAAATTTGGTTTTGATCAGAATTCAACAAATCAGTGGATGAGACGACTGTCGGTCTTACATAAAATGGTACTGATAATATATTATTGTCATAATCAGACTCAGGTATTACAGCATCAGGATTCAGTTCGAGATACAAAACCTGGCTGCCGCTAAGGTTATCAGTGGGAATAGTCAGTACAGGCAGTGTGTAAGCTTCGCCCGGTTCTAGCGGTTTGATAAGTCTCAACTGAAAATTTGTAGCATCATCATTTGTGTAGTATTTAAGGTAGACACTATCCATACGCACCTGAGAAAAATTCTGTACCACTACCTCAAAATAATATTGATCACCATTTTTAACAGTATCTTTAAAAGTTGCTTGAGTCAGGTTATCATGAAATGCTATATCTCCTGCAGTTAATACTGAAAATTTTATTTCAGGAGCATCGGCAGACATTGATTTAAAATCGGAAAAATTATTCGACTCACGACTGATTTGTGCAGTTGTCTGGAACGAAATAAGGCTCATGAGTGCAAAAAGTGTGGGGAAGAGTATTGTCTTTTTCATAATGTATAGTTTCGGTTTGTTTTGTATAGTTTTCCTTGATTGTATGATACAAAGATATGCCGCTGTGACTTCTATTTTAATGAGGGCGATCAGTTTGGATAATGACCCTGATCATATTTGAAGTTTATCCGAGACAATTGAAAGGAAAATTGGAACAGCTGTAACTAACTATACAATAGCTGTGTCAAATCATAAACCCAGTAAACCAAAAAAGGACGCCATTAGGCGCCCTTTTTGGTAAAATAATCATTGAAAGCTTATATTCGTTCAATGATTGTTGCTATTCCCATCCCTCCACCAATACAAAGCGTAATCAGCGCAGTACTCAAACCGCGGCGTTCAAGTTCATCCAAAGCAGTACCCATAATCATACAGCCGGTGGCACCCAGCGGGTGGCCAAGGGCTATAGCCCCACCATTAACATTAACTTTATTGTGATCGACACCTAGATCCTGCATAAAACGGAGCACCACAGCCGCAAAGGCCTCATTTACTTCGTAAAGATCAATATCGGAAGGTTTCATGCCTACTTTATCAAGAGCAAGACGAGCAGTAGGAGCCGGACCGACAAGCATCATAGTAGGATCTGTGCCGAAGGTAGCTACCGATTTGATTTTGGCGCGGGGCTTCATGCCCATGCGCTCGCCTGCGGCTTTGCTGCCGATGAGGGCTAAACCGGCACCATCGACAATTGCTGATGAATTGCCCGCATGATGTACATGGTTGATTTTTTCAACTTCGGGATAACGGTCGAGTGCAACAGCATCAAAACCGCCAAATTCTCCCAATGCCGCAAAGGCTGATTCCAAAGAACTGAGGGTAGCCAGAGTTGTTTCCGGACGTGGATTTTCATCGCTGTCGAGCAGCATAAATCCGTTTAAATCGCGGACGGGAATGATGGACTTTTTAAAATAGCCGTTTAATATGGCAAAGGCAGCGCGTTGCTGTGAGGCAAGGGCGAATTTGTCTACATCTTCGCGGCTGTAGCGATATTTGGTAGCGATAAGGTCGGCCGAAATGCCTTGGGGAACAAAGTGACCGCGCAGTGCTACGGTTGGATCCATCGCAATAGGTCCGCCGTCGCTTCCCATCTGCACCCTAGACATAGATTCTACTCCACCCGCAAGAATGAGGTCGGAATAGCCGGATTTCACATAGGCTGCCGCCTGATTGACTGCTTCCAGACCAGATCCGCAAAAGCGGTTGAGACTGA
>CAINVS010000409.1 GCA_903854205.1 uncultured Bacteroidota bacterium
GTATAATTCCAGATTCTCCCAATCTGTATAAAATGGCAGGGATGCTTACCCCATATTTACTTTGGATCGATGCTAATTCCTGAACATTAATACTTTTTCTTTTTTTACCAAATTCTTCCAAAAGCATATCAATTGGTAACAATAATTCTGAAGCAAAACTGTTACAAAATTTTTCAATTTCCGAATTCTGAATGCTTTGAATAGGCATCAAAATATGCCCCAATTCATGAAGTAGTGTAAAGCGTTTCCGCTCCACTGAAAAATTAGCATTGATGACAATCACGGGGTATTTTCCATCGGCAAAAGTTGCCAGCCCGTCAAATTTATTATCAGCATCCAATTCAATGACTTTTATTTCCTTGTCCTCCAATAACTGAATGATGTTATGTAAAGGGTCACTGCCTATATTCCATTTTTCGCGTAACAATCCTGCTGCTTTTACTGCATCCGATGTATGTTGTACAGGTCTCTGAGCCAAAACATTTTCAAAAGCATAGTCAATTCCCAAGAGACCTTCCAGAAACAAATAATTCTCCAGCCTGAGTTTTATTTCTTCTTTAAGTGCCTGTTGTTTTTTATTGCTGAAAGCTGTTTTTTTTCTGAAGTTTACTACTTCGATCTGTACACTGAAATTTCTGAAAAAGAAATCAATATTTACACTAAAAAGCTTGGCCATAGAAATCAGCTTAGCGCTGTCTGGTACCACTTCCCCTTTTTCATACCTGTTTACGGCCTGTTTGCTGATGCCTAATTCAGATGCAACAGTTTCAAGGGTCAACCCGCTCATGATGCGTGCACTTTTTATTCTGATTGCGATGTTATTTTCCATAATACAATATTTTTGGTTGACAAAGTTATATATATTTACAAATTTGTCAACCAAAAAGTTTATTATTTTTTTGATTTTTGAGTTTTTAATCACTATGTGTTTGCTGCGATTGTAATGTCGTTGCGTCAATCGTCCCTATAATGTAATTCCTGAGTTGAGTTAACGGATCAAAATTTCACTTCAAATCTCTAATCATTTTATCAAAATCACTTTCATAATTTTGATCCTGAATAATTCTGAATTTACTAAATTCTGCCTCTGCTTTAAGTTTAGCTTCTAGCATGGTAATTTTTCCTTTGTCTTTGAGGATAGGGTAATTGGACAATTCCAAAAAACCGTCCAAAAATTTAGACCATTGCTGCATATTGAAGGCGAGACCACGTTTAGCGTTGTTTTCAGCAAGATCAAGATAAGCTGAGACCAAACGATTCAGTTGGTCAATATGCTCATGTGAAAGATAATTCTTAGCAACACTGACATCAGATTTCATGATTTTACCCTCCGGAGCATCTTTCCAGGTTTTTAAACCCATATAGAGTTTTGCTGCATCCGCTTCAGCATAAATAATTTCTGCTGCCGTTTTTCCGGTGATAGCCCAATGCAGTTTATCCTGTACCAGTGCAAAAAAATTGCGGGTTTGCTCTCTCTTTTTCGTAATCGGTACTTAGCGCAAAAAGGTCTGTTATTTTTTGATAAAACCTCCTTTCACTCGCACGAATTTCACGGATTCGCTCCAAGAGCTCATCAAAATAATCCTGCCCAAGGTTTTTTCCTTGTTTCAGACGATCATCATCTATTACAAATCCTTTGATAATAAATTCATTCAGCGTTTCTGTTGCCCATTTTCTGAAATCTGTTGCTTGTGCTGAATTAACCCGATACCCAACAGCGAGAATGGCTTCGAGACTGTAGAACTGTGTTTTGTAGTTTTTGCCGTCATTGGCAGTTGTTTCCAAAATGGAAATAACTGAAATTTCATTCAATTCACCGCTTTCAAAAATATTGTTCAAATGCTTACTTACTGCGGGCACTTTAACCCCAAAAAGTTCAGCAATAGATTTCTGTGTTAACCAGAATGTACCTTCTTGAAAGTGTACGGAGATATTTAGGGTTTCTTCCACATTGCGGAAAAGCAACAGGTTTTTGCTATTCATAAAATTATGGTTTATTTTACAAATATAGGCAGAAAATTAGAGGAATGCAAGTTGTATTAATGGGTGTTATTGTAGCTATAATGCAACGTCCCTACATCAGAAATACAAAAACCCCGGTTTCGGAGTTTTTTATGATATTAAATCGGTTTTTTTTAAGAGAGCGGATACAGGTGCCTGTGTCTTTCTATGCTTTCGTTCTGACTCATCCCCAACCCGCTGTGGCTGTAGCAAACATACTTCAGGTGATCTCGATTTATCGGGACTTTGCGGCCTTTGCTTTAACTTAAAATAAAGATCAAGCACAAAATCTTTGCGTTAAAATTGCAAATTGTCTGACTCATCCCCAACCCCTTCTCTTTAAAAAGAAGGGGCTTTTTTCGGCAAAGCCGAAGACTAAGGAGTTTGAAAATCCTATTTTAAGATGTGCTGTTGGTGGAAACAATCCCAAAAGGGATTGCTTTGCGGCCTTTTCTTTACCTTAAAATAAAGATCAGGCACAAAATCTTTGCGTTAAAATTGAAAATTGTTTGTCTGACTCATCCTCTTGGCTTTTCCCACAATGCTTTCCACTAAAACAGCCCATCAAACGTCAAAAACCCCAATAAAGACATCTCCTATAAAAATCATTACATTTACAGGACAAACCAACGCCTAATATGAACAAAGCCCTATACCTCTTACTCGCAAGCCTATTCTTCTGCGCTGCCTGTTCCGAACCCAGCCCTGCTGCCGGAAAAAAAGGAATTGATCTGCATGGCCTGAAAGGCAAGGTAAAAAGCTGTACATTAGCCACTTTTGAAGTTGATACTGCTAATGCCAAACTGGATAGTGCCGAGATGCCCGCAGCAAGCATGGGCGAAAGGATTTATTATGTAAAATATAGCTTTGATACAGCGGGAAATTTACTGGAATTTATCCAATATTCGGAGACGGATCAACTTCGCGGAAAAACCACTTATAGCTATGATTCGCAGGGAAATGAAACAGAAATGCGCTTCGAAGATGGAAAGGGTCAGCGGCGGAGCAGAGAGGAATATCGCATATCTAATGGAAAAAAAGTTGAGTCGATTCGTTACAACGAAGCCAATAGACAAAGTGAACGTTTGACATACAAATATAATAAGTGGGGAAAAATAGAGGAGATTCTTTTTTTCAATGGAAAGGGTAAGCTCAAGGAAAGACAGCTAAATAAATTTGATAAAAAAGGGGAAAATTTGCTCGAATTAAGCCTTTGGGACAATCGCGACAAACTTTTGTTTAAGGGAAATTATGGGTCAGGTATTAATTCTGGGGATTAAGCAAAAAGCTTCTCCATCCTAAAGAGGAAAAAAGCAGTATCAGTAACACCCCTTAAATTAGCCCTGAAGAGTTTGATTTTAGCGTTGAAAGATTCTGCATTCGCATTTGTATTCCTGTTTACAAAGTAGTTTAAAATGGTAGACACTATCCCGCTAAGTGTGTAAGTTAAAAAAGTATGTTATTAAAATTTCATTCTGTTTTCAAAAATAATTAGAAATTGTTCAAAAATTAAACCCCAATCTCTGATTGGCATAGTCCATTTTCTTGTTGCCTCGCTGAC
>CAINVS010000410.1 GCA_903854205.1 uncultured Bacteroidota bacterium
TACAGGCCGTCGCCATTGTTGAGCAGTTCGTGGTTTTCGATCACATAACCGTTCGCCTTAATTTCCAGCAACTTACCAATATACTGCCCTTGCGATTTCGGACTTTCCCAGGAGCCAATGCGTGCATGGCGCTGGTTGACAAAATAATCCGTGTAGCCCCGGTTGAAACTGCGGTCCAGTTCCGGTTCAAACTGGTAAAACGTACGACCGGAAGACGCTTTTTCGTATTGTTCGGGATGCGCTTCCAGGAACGCGTCCAATTTTTTGCGCAGGTAGGAGGTATTGTTTTTCACATACACCAAATCCTTCAGGCGGCCCTCAATTTTAAACGAAGAAATGCCCGCGCGGATCAGGTTCGGCAGTTCATCGCTCAGGTTCAGGTCCTTGATCGAGAGCAAGTGGCTGTTTTCGATCAGCGTTTCCCCTTTCCCGTCGATGAGTTGGTACGGCAACCTGCAGTTTTGGGCACAGGAACCGCGGTTGGCCGAGCGCTCGCCATTGGCCACACTCATGTAGCAATTGCCGCTAAACGAAACACACAGCGCACCCGTGACAAAAAACTCCAGATCCACGGGCGTGGCATCATGGATGGTTTTGATCTGGTCCAGGTTCAGTTCCCGGGCCAACACCACTCTTTGGATGCCAGAATCGGCCAGAAACTTCACATGCGCGGCATCGCGGTTGTTCGCCTGCGTGCTCGCGTGCAAGACAATGGGTGGCAGGTCCATTTCCAAAATCGCCATATCCTGAATAATCAGCGCATCCACGCCGATGTGGTACAGTTCCCAGATCAGTTGCCGGCAAGCCTCCAATTCATTGTCGTACAGAATGGTATTCACCGTCACCAGCACCTTCGCTTTAAACAAATGGGCATACCGCACCATTTCCGCGATGTCTTCCACCGAGTTGGTCGCATTGGTGCGGGCCCCGAAGGTATGCGCGCCCATGTACACCGCATCCGCACCGGCGTTGATGGCCGCCATACCCTGGTACAGGTTTTTGGCGGGGGAAAGGATTTCTATTTTTCTGCTCATGCTGGCGTTGTTATTTGGGCATTTTTGGATAGCGGGCGCAAAATTAGGGAAAATTAGGGTTTGGTGGGGGGATTTTTTTATCTTTAGGTGTTATGCGGTAATGGAAATTAATGTGGATGGGTGAATTATAATTTTTTTGTAAAAAAGTATATAGATTTTTTTGGATGTGTAAAGGGTGGGTTGTATGTTTGTAGCGAAATTACCGCAACGGACCAGAGATTAGTTTTTTTAAATTAGGGGATCGAGTTATTAGGGGTGTTTGGTGTTTAGGCGATGGAGTTGCTGTAGTATTCTAGTTATGAACTAAAAACAATCAAAATAGTTAAAATATGAATAAACACTACTTTACCACCCTTATTATGGGCTTGGCAGTACTTGTAGTTCTTACTTTTTTAATTTTCAATGGTTGCGAGAGCGTTGAAGAAACCGAATCAGTTGAATTATTTAATGCAGCTGTCAAAGCGGAAGGTAATAGCCAGTTTTACGTTGCGCTTGAATTGTTTGACTCTTTGACAAGAACCTTTCCAGAAACGAAATATTACAAAAATGCGATGACAAAGCGTCAAAGCTTAAAGACGTTACGAGATAACACTATTAAGGCTTGGCAAAAACTTCAAAGCATAGACTTAGACTTATCTAGGGTAACACCCCAATCTGAACAATTTCGAAGATTGGCAGATGCTTATGCACAAATTGATTTAAAAGATGTTGATAAAGAATTAGCAAACCATATTCAGGAAAGTGTTGGTATTGACCAACAACTTTCAAGTGCTTATATGCAACTTGAAGCAGTTGATACTCAGAAAAAAGGAAAATACACCAGAGATGAACTTCTCCAACTTGGAGCGATTACACGTGATTTTCAAAAGAAAGTTGAGGAATTTGATGATCTTGACAAATTAATCATGGAGAAATTAATAATTAAATATAATTTTAACTTTACTGACCTTTAAACCCAAGTAGTATGGAAGCTGTAATTGGAGGAATACTTACCTCATTTTTTGGTGCCCTTTTTTCACTTATTCCAATTTGGTACACCAATTATCTAAAAGACACAAGCAAAAGCGGAATGGCTATAAATTCAGTTCCAACTTCAATTGAAAGGAGCATGAATATTGAAAGAGTTTCAATTTCAGAAAAATCAAAATTTTATAAAAAATGGTTTTGGAGAAGTGTAATATTGGCATTTGCCATATTCTTTCTTCTTCTATTTTCTCCAATAATTACAGGTTATGGCCTTAAAGAAGGGTATGACTGGATAATTTTTATCCCAATTTTTGCGATTGAAACGTATTTCATCACTCTTTTTTACTTCGAAGAATTTAAAAACAAAACCATAAGCACAGGAAAAAAAATTTGGTTTTCAATACTTGCACTGATTCTTGGGGCAATTGGTGTTTCTGTTGTTGGGTATATAACATCATACATTTGGTACAATTCAGTCAAAGTTAAAATAAACACACTTTCGATAGCCCAAAAAATGAAAGAAAGCCATTTTGACATTAGTTTGATTTCAACAACGACTGGTTTAACGCAAGAGGAAATAAATAAATTGTAAAAAGATCCCAAGGTTTCCTTCCCTGCCAAAACCGCTGTATTTCGGGAGCGATTGGCAGGGAAGCAATCTTTAGCAGCAAGAGTAAACAATAAAAATAAAACAGCATCATGAAAAATTCAAAAAAAAGCATCTCGATTATTGCAACCGCGGTCCTGTTGACTTACGGCTGTGCTTCTGTTAAAACAAATCTTACTTTTAAGAACTACATTAAAACAGACATAACTGTTAATGTAGAAAGCTATTCTAGGAAAGGTGACTTAAAAGTAAATGAGTCTTTTATCGTCGGCAAAAGTATTTCAGATCAAAATAGTAATACTCCAACAGACAGAATATTTGTAACAAAAGGATATAAGGGTGGAAATATAAAAATAAAGTATAATCCAACGGAATCAAATACAAAATTTACGTTAGACCCTATTATTGTTCCAAATTCAGAAGACGAACTTAATCAGGCGATACCACTTACGGGTCTTGTTTTATATGATGTTAATGACAATAAACAACGTTTGATTTCATTAGGCACCGACTTAAAATTTGATTCTACAACTGATTTTTCAAGACTTTTAGATATTAAGCAACAACTTGGTAGCCTTGTTATAGGAAAAAAAGAATCTGACAAACTCCAAATTTTAGATATTATTCCTTTAAAAGATATAGACATCACCTATGAAAAAACCTCAACTCTCCAAGAATCAACTGTTACTGAGAAATCTGTAGTTTCACAGCTTAAACTTTCTATTCCAATATATGGTAGTATAGAATCAATGATGTCTAATTCAGACTTACATCAAGTAAAATGGGATATTTCATACTATCCTTTTTTTAGCAATGTAGGTTTTTCAAATCTTATTACAGACTTAGACCAAGCAAGTAAAAAATCTTTGATTAATAAGTTGAAATTAAACGACCAGAATTTGGATATATTTATTCTGCGTAGTTTTAATGTTATCGAAAGCGGAATATTTTCGGTTACAAGTGGTACAAAAATCAATACCGAAGGGAATGCTGCAATTGCTTCAGTCTTTACAGCAAATGCAGCTTACGCATTTAAATCAGAGGACTCAAAGTTTGTTTCAATTCCTAATAAATCTTATAATATAAAATATGAAAAATGGCAATCAGTTTCTGAACTAATAACAAAACTTGAAGGCCTAATTGCATTACCGCCTGATGGTAAAACTTCGCCGACGATAATGATACCATTTATAAATATTAAATAATTCCTTTTTATAATTTATAGTGCTTAACCACTGCTTGGGGGTTGGTAGCTGCACAAACCATACGGCACCACAACCCGCCCTGTGGGAAGATGAGCCTTACGACCGAATCTGGTACTACTTGCAATGCTAAGCAGCAGTGTCAGATTCGGTCGTCTTAATCCGTCAGACATGATGTAATCTCAATCAGATTTCTTCTACTTACAAAAACTTTAAGTAAAATTAACCCGGTTGCAACGGTACACACCATGCACCATTCATTTGCCACCCATTTACTCAAACAAGGGGTAGATTTGCGGTATTCAAGAACGGGTGTAATTCCCATTTGATGTACATTTAGGGTCAAAAATACAAACAATGACAACAGACTACAAAATTGAAGCGGACGGCACCATCACCATTACGACGAAATTTAAGCCGGAAGGGAGCATGCTTGAACAAGAAGAACAAA
>CAINVS010000411.1 GCA_903854205.1 uncultured Bacteroidota bacterium
TAGTAAATCCGTCCTGCAAGGCAACAGGCTTTTTGAATTCTTTGAAATAGTTTATTTTTTGACGAATTGCCTCGGCCAAATTTACAAAAGCAATAGCCTTTGGATCAATACTGCCGATTTCACCGAAAGTCATTACCAAAATGCCGGCAATTTGATAGGCGCTTAATTCCTCGGGAATTGGATTTATGTCATCAAAATATTCCAAACGAAATTCCTGAACCAAGTCTTTACAACCGGCCTGAATAATTTCAAGCTCAATAGGAATATACATTTTGATCGTATCTCCAATTTCAAAAATACTGTCAAGCCTTAATTTTTCAAATGAATTTTGGCCGTTCAGTTCAAATTCATAGCGACTGATGCCGGCTGTATTTTTTGAGAACATTGCTGTGGGGTTGCCGTGCTCGCACTCTTTGCTGGTTGACTGACAGGCTGTTAAGGCCAATACAAAAAAGAAAAATAGATATTTGAATGACATAATTAAAATTTTTCGCTTGTGATATTAAATAATATTAAAATCATAGCCTAAAAATACAGCTTTTTTGCAGAACTGTGTTCAAACCAAAATAAAAAGTGAGTCAGCTCAACTGGAGCTGACTCACTTTTTATGGATTCAAAAAGTTGAGGTTTATTTCAACTATTTTTTAACAAACTCTTTAGTTTGAACACCTTTTTCAGTTTTTACGCGTACGAAATAGAAACCTGCTGTAAGGTTGCCGGTGTTAAATTGGATAGTTTGCTGTTTCAAGTTGCTGTAATTCAATTGTTCAATGATACGACCGTTGATGTCGAACAAAGTAACAGTAGCATTTTCAGCTGTTTCCTGAAGGCTAAGATCTACGTTCAGAACATCTTTAGCCGGATTAGGGAATACTCTGAAATTAGCTGTTTCAAGCAATGTATTGGTAATACCTGTCGGTGTGTACTCACGGGTAGTCAAACGAATCATTGGGTGTGGGTTACCGGAGAAACCGCCCCAATAAGTATTATCAGTTACTACTACAGTACCAAGGCTGATCAAAGGATCTGAACCTGCCTGATTGAAACGTGGAGACTGTGGTATTGTACTGTCACCGGAATAACGTACAGTAAGTAAATATTGAGCACCCGGAGTCATGGAAATAGTGTCAATGAGGATATCATTGATGTCCAAAATTGGAACAGTAACAATTGAAAATTCACCGGCAGTATCAGCTGCTGAAATTGTGTAAACATTGATACCTACGAGATCTAAAGAGTCGATAGTAGCAGTGTTTAAGTTAATACCGGCAGGTAGTTCGTACAAACGGACCTGAAACTGTTTGCCAAGGTAAATACTGTCATTCTGAAGAGAGAAAGTGCCGAAAGTTGCAGCACCGCCATTAGGACCTGCAATATAAGTGTTGCCAAATTCAAAATAGTAACCAGCAGTTGCAAACCCTGCATCAGTAATACCAACCCAAGCCGGATTAAGATTTCTGTCCAAAGCAAACATATTGCTTCCAATACGGAAGTTAGTTGAGATAGAGTCAGTACTCAATGATGATTTGAAAGACATTGTGTAAGTACCGGTATCAACTGGAGTATAAGTACTTGTAAAAGTAACTGTTTTGGTTGTGTCCACATCCAAAGCTGCAAGGTTTTCAGTTAAAACTGTAACAGCTCCGCTAGGATCAGTAATTCTCAATGTTGTTACAATATTAGTCGCATTTGTAGTACTTGCATTTGTAATATCAACACTCATACCTTCAAGCGGTTGAATGTGATGTTTAGGTGTTTCATAAGCATAGAAACCAAGGGCTTCAGAAATGAAAGGCTTTCTGAAAGTTGCACTTAAGGAGTCACCATTTGCTAAAGTTGTGTTCAAAAGAGCGCAATTTTGTGAGCTCAACATAATAGCAGGGATATTTACCAAGGGACCATTTGCGCCACCACCCATGTTGATAACATCTGAACCACCATTGTTGTTACAAATAATACAGCCTACTGCACCTGATCTTTGTGCCTGAAGCACTTTAAGGCCAAATTCACAGGCACCGCGACGAATCATCACAATTTTACCTGTGTAGTTATTCACGATTGTATCACAGTTCAAAGAGTCAGGAGTTATGTCATAAGCCCAAACAACTTGGCCGGTTACTGATGCAGAAGGAAGAGCAGTAATACCCCAACCTGTACTGGTTTGTGAACCAAATGGATAAGAACCTGAAATGTTAGAAGGTGCTGTTACTTCGAACAATAAAGGGTGAGTGAATTGAGCCTGAGCAGTCATTGCGATAAGCACTGCACAAAGCGTCATGAATTTTGTGTACAATTTCATCAGGATTGTGATTTTAGTTTAACAAAAATTGTTCTTAAATAATACCAGTGTTAAGTTCAGTTAATATTTGTTGTAAATTTAAACATTTTGTACAAGAAAAGTTCATTTTTTCCCAATAAAACTATAAAAAAATAACATTATTAAAGTTAAAGTTAATATTTGATATCCCTATATAAAATGTTATTTACAGCTTCTTATTGCCGTTTTTCCATTTTATATTTCCATAGATAATCAAAATTATCCATCCAAAAACAGGTAAAAAATAAGCTATAGTAATCGGATTGCGGAAGATAAACAGGAAAGTAGAACCCCAACCGGTATATAGCTTAATTTCTTTACCGTTTTTCCCGTTTTTATGCCATTGTCTTTCAAATTCGTGAAAAAGAAATGGCCAACCCAGGGGTGTATTGTATGGGAATTTTTTCCAAATGACCCTAAAAAGGCTCTTGAGGCCATAGGGTTTTTTGCCATACTGCTTTATTGCCCTGTTCAAATCTTCCTGACAGGAAGCTTGTACCTGATCTCTAATTTCAAATATATCTTCTTCACTGAGTTCATCATAAGGTTTATCAGTCAATTCGTAGGGCTTTATTCTGCGACCCATTACAAAATGCATATTAGCAGGAAAAGATAAATAGAAAGCAAAGGGGAAAAGCAGCATGAGCGTTAGCGGGCCTAATGGCAGGAAAGGTATACCAAATTTATTAAAAAATTTATTGACTGCCTTATTGCTGTACATATATGGTGCAACATACTCTGCATTAACTGTTGAAAACCAGAGTATATCAGTTTTGTGTTTGATGCTCATTCTTATGAAAGAGCTGGCAAATCGCTGTAATTTATACTTTCTGTTAAAGCCTTTGCCTATTCCGGGAACACCTTCCGGATAGATAAGCAGATGACCGTCAGGATATTCCATCATGGTTTCAAAATTCAGGAAAGTCGCATCTATACCTCCGGCCAATTTCCAGGCATGCAGCATGAAATAGGGGTGCATATAAGGCATCCCGGAAAGCATTGGCGCTGAAAGCGGTCTGAATATTTTATGAGGATTATAGTCGAATTTCTTGAAAGCGCCACAGCCAAAAACCATTGCATCCCAAGGGAAAGCCATTCCTGAATGATTACTCGCCAATAAGATAGGTGCATTGGGTCTATGCCTTAGGGGCATATCCTCAAAGCCGATAAATGCCGGCCTGAAATAATAATCCGACATAAGATGAAAAATTTGATCATTCAGACCTCTTACCATCCTGATGTCGAAATGTTCATCATAGATTTTTTTATTGGCATCTATCTCGGCCTGTGTAAACGGCCTTAACTCTTTTTTTGGGGCTTTAGACATTATGTTTTTCAAATAGTTGACCTAAAAATAGAAGTAAATATAGTGTTGGTTGTAATTCTAAAGGGTTGCTGAGAAATTAATATTAAAAGCAAAATTATCAATAGTTCTAATTAGTGAATAAGGTCCGTAGCGATAAAATACACCAAGACCAATTCCGATATAAGCTATATTAGCTGCTTTGTAACTCAGAAGCTTATCCAGTAAAATGCCGGATTCGTAATATCCTTTTTCCATGGTTTTAATCGGTATACCAATATGACGTTGAGCTTCAGTCAAACTGCCAAATCCAACTGATTGACAGATTTTAAATTCCGGCCTGAATATTTTACTCTTTAAAGGAATCCTGCCAAAATTATGCACAATAAATCCATAAACAAATTGATTGGATATAAATTCTGTAACACCCATCGTCTGAAAACTGTTGCGGGTATAAATGCCCAAATCCTGCTGTTTGCTGCCTCGACCGTTAAAAAGCGGTGAAAAGGGTAGTGGACGGTCAGTCCAACCAACTAAGATGTCAAGTTCTGTCTTGCCCAACCCCTTAAATAATTTCTTGATTTCCACAGCAGCAATTATTTTCTGATACTCAATTTCACCGTAGCGGCCAACGCTAAGCCCACGATTGTAAGAAAGATAAAATACCGGAAATCTGCTCTCAACCAAACTTCTCTGACCGTTAAATTGGGCGTATTTTTCTTTAAAACTCCATCTGAGCTGAGCTCCGGCATTGAATAATTTGAAGCTGTTAATATATGTTCCGTCAATTTGTTGAAACAGATAGTCATAGCCGGGACTGATAACTGAAATACTTACAAATGGTCTCAGCTGAATGCTCCTTAACAGTCTGAAGTGGAAACTGGCTTCCAAACTTTCCTTGTAATCCAATCGGGGTAGCAGATAACGTCGGGCAAAGGTTTCCTGCGGACTTATTTTTTTGGATAATACGCCGCCTTTGTCAAATATTGGGGCCGGTTCCGACACGTCATTTTCATATTTCAACTGCAGGGAAATGTCCTTTTTAGGAGAAACATGGAAGGTAAAATCTCCCCCGTATTTCCATTCCTTATCGCCAAAACCGTATCCAAAATAACCGCCTAAAATAAATCTTTTGGAAAACAGGCTGCTGCTGTAAATCCCAAGACCCAATCTCAGTTTTTCAAAAGGATTATAGTCAACAATTTTAGTCAAATCAAGCGCCAAAGGCCCAATGGGCAATAATCCTCGGGGAAGGTCCTGAGAAAACTGTAATAGACCGTCAAAATTTACTGTTTGGCCAATACTGTCTATAAACTTGTAGGTCCTGAGTTCTTTCTTAGACAGATCTTGAGTTCTGTATTTATCCCAAAATGTCTCGGGTTGATTTTCAGCATTTTTCAACATCTCTACAGAAAGATTTCCAAAATCCATTTTTTTTAAATCCTTTGGATTTATTTCAATATTACTGAGGTAACTTTTTCCTTGTAGTGTGAACAAACCCTGTTTATTGGGATTTAACATCAGTTCAAAATTTAATTGAACGGGAAACCACTGTTTATTATCTTTGAGCTCATATTTTTGTTCAAATCTGAGATCGAGCAGTGATTTCTCAGCGGGTTCGGCCAAAACGTATTCTACGGCAAAGGCATGGGTATTAATATACAATACACCCTTCAGCGCATCAAATGTTTTTCCCTTTCTGGGGAAAAAACTGATGACAAAAGTGGTGTCGATAGTATTATCGATACCGCTGTTGTAAAGTGTATCTTCCAGTCTGTATTCATAACGTCGGATGCTGCCGCTGCTGATAGGATTGATAAACTCCTTATCGAGAATCACTATTAGTTCCCGATAAAAAGAAAAGGGTTGAAATGCAGTGGCGAGCGGCGCAAAACCCGGATGTTTAAAACCGGAAACCTTTGTGGCTAAAATTCTTTCTTCATCTTTGTCCGGAAAATAAAAACTCCGCGATGTGATAGATTCCATCATCATGAAGTAAATTTGAATGCCGGATGAATCGGACAGAGCCTTTAAACTGTCAAATGATGAAAACGGTTCCTTGGGTGCATTTGCCTCATCAAAAAGGATGGCCTTGTTGTAGCTTTTGTAGCGGAATGATTTATTGTTTTCAGGATTATTGGCTTTGCGGTTATCAATGGCAGAACGTACAATTCTATAGGCAGGATTTTCACCTGCAAGTACAACAACTTCAGTCAAATTTAAAGCCACTGCCTGCAATTCAATTATATTTTCCTCGGTTTTTTTGAGTTTAGAAATGTCAATGTAACGGCTTTCATAGCCGACATAACTGAGTTTTAGAGTACTGCAACTGTCATTGGGCGAAATTTTAAAAAGTCCGTCAATGTCGCTCACAGTGCCAAATTTAGCTTCTTCTTCCAAACCTGAAATGTGTACAAAAGGCAAAGCCTCCCTGGAATTGGCATCAATTACCTTTCCGGAATAGCTATAGGATTGAGCATCAGACTCTGAGAAGCTGATAAAAAACTCTATAAATAATAATGCAATCAGGTATTTCGATTTCATGCTGTTATAAATGAGTGCTCTGAATTTCAATTTTCTAATCAAAAAATCAGTACTTTAAAGTATATCCTTCAAAAATATTGAATGTTACGGTTTTATTAAAGATTTTTTTTAAATCAATGCTATCTTTGTAAAACTTAAAAGTACTTAAATTAAAACATTTTTTTTTAGAATACTGAAAATCTATATATTGTTAAATTCAACTTTCTCATAAAATGAATCTAATTGATACAAAAATAGGATTTAGAAAAAAAATATTCATCATAATGGACACAGAGCAGGATGACCCGGAATGGCCTGCCTGGATTTTTGAAGTGTTAATTACAGGACTTATTATTATGAGTGTAATTTCTATTGTTGCGGAGTCTTTTATCGATAACCGATATGCAGGTTCTTTGTCTGAATGGACTGCCCGCCTGTCCCGCAATAAAGATTATGAGCTCTATTTTAATTATTTTGAAACCTTTACGCTTGTCGTTTTTACCTCTGAATATGCTTTGAGAATACTTACTGCAGATTTTTTATACCCCAATGAAAAAAGTTATTTTCATGCTGCCTGGCGTTTTATAAAATCCGGAAGTGGAATAATTGACTTCATAGCTATATCTCCTTTTGTTTTTCATTTGGCCAATGTCGATTTCAGGTTCCTGCGTGCGCTGAAAATTTCCCGATTGCTCCGTGTATTCAAGCTCAGTTCGCTCACAAGATCAGTTGTAATAGTGGGAGATGTTTTTGTAGAAAAAAGGAATGAGCTTGGAGTTACGCTTTTTGTAACTTTTATTATGCTCTTGGTTTCGGCAACCCTCATGTGGTATGTAGAAGGATCAGTGCAGCCCAAGGCTTTCCCCAATATTGTAGCCACTTTCTGGTGGGCAATTGCCACACTAACCACTGTTGGTTACGGAGATGTTTTTCCAATTACGGCTTACGGTAAGTTGCTTTCAGGTATAATAGCTGTATTGGGAATTGGCATTGTAGCACTTCCGGCGGGTATTTTATCTTCTGCTTTTATAGAGAAATTGGAAAGAGAAAAAGAAAAGCGGGAAGCAGCTGTGAAAAAAGAACATGAATTAAGTCCGGCAATTGGTAATGATAATTTATGTGGCACAAGATTGGGCGAACAATTTGCCTATTGTCCCTACTGTGGCGATAAGCTTGATCAAAATGGAAAACACACGCATTGATTATGAAAGTAATAGAACTGGCATCGGTACTCGCCGGACCTGCTGTGGGAATGTTTTTTGCCGAATTGGGTGCCGAAGTAATTAAAATTGAAAACAGTAAAACTGGCGGTGATGTTACCAGAACATGGAGACTGCCGTCTGAAGAAAAAAATACGCCAATTTCGGCCTATTATGCCTCTGTAAATTGGAATAAACAGGTTCTTTTTTTGGATCTGACGCAGGAAACTGACCGTAAAAAACTATATGGACTTGTGGCTGATGCTGATGTTGTAATAGCCAATTACAGAGCAGCTTCTGCCATAAAATTGGGGGTTGATTTTGAAACAATGAAAGCCATCAATCCTAAAATAATTTATGGCAATATTACCGGTTTTGGAGAAGACAGCGAACGTGTTGCTTTTGATGTGGTGCTGCAGGCGGAATCGGGTTTTATGTTTATGAATGGTCAGGCTGACGGTCCCGCAACCAAAATGCCGGTAGCGCTCATTGATGTTCTGGCAGCGCATCAGCTCAAAGAGGGCTTATTGTATGCACTATGGCAACGTGAAAAATCCGGAAGAGGTGCCTATGTTTCTGTATCTCTATTGGAAGCAGCACTTTCTTCTTTGGCTAATCAGGCTACTAACTGGCTAATGGCAGGCCATATACCTGCAAGAATGGGCTCTTTGCATCCAAACATTGCTCCTTATGGAGAAATATTTGAATCTGCCGATAAAAAGCTATTGGTATTGGCAATCGGAAATGATAATCAGTTTGCACAGCTCTGTAAATTGTTGAATATTGCGGAATTGATTTCAGACAGCAGATTTGAACAAAATCAGCAGAGGGTAGAAAATCGTCAATCTTTAGAACAGTTTCTTCAGTTAGCTTTTTCTAAATTAACAGCTGCTTATTTATTGGATGAAAGTCTTAAATTTGCCATTCCAATAGGACAGATTAGAAACATGAAAGAAGTTTTTGAGTTGAATGAGGCAAATGCTATGATTCTGGAAGAACAAAATGAAGGACAATTGAGCAAACGAATGAGCTCTATTGCTTTTGAAATAAAAAAGTCATAATTTTTAATTAATACTTTAAATGTGATAAACTATGTTTGATGAAACACTGGATAATGAGGTAGAAAAGAAAATAATTCGTGTTGGTTTTGGACCCAGATTGGGAGCTTTGGTTTTGGATGCAGTGCTAACGCTTTTATTTGTTCCACTCTTTGCATGGGCTTTTATGGCAATGGGAGCTACAGATTTTCTGGCTCAAAAAGGACATGATTTGCTTATCACACAGGAAGATGTGCTGGAACAACTCGAGGATATTCTTGGTAAATACTTTATGTTTTACCTTGTAGTTGTTGGCATCGGAACAACAGTAGCAATGCTTTACAATTTAATTGAAGGATTTGCAGGTGCTTCTCCCGGTAAAATGATATTGGGATTAAAAGTAGCAAAAGAAGATGGAACTGCAGGTGATGCTAATCTATTTATTATGCGTTGGTTACTTAAAAATCTGAATACTTTTTTATCGATTATCTATATGCTTACCGGTATTGCAATTATTAGTACTTTAGGCTCCCTGTTTGGGCTTGTCTACTTTATAGGCTGTTTTTTGGCGTTGAGTGAACGCAAACAGGCTTTGCATGATATTATTTTGAAAACTGCAATTTTTTATAGAAGAGATATTCGCAGTTAAGCCATAACTCTTATAAAAATACGTAGTTTTTTAAAAAAAATCTAGCAAATATAGTGTTTGTTAGATTTTTTTGTTGTATATTTAGGCTACCTAATTAGGTTATTTAATAACAATTAAACCTTCTGCCTATGTTTCCGGAATGGGTGTTAAAATTCAGAGAGCCAAAGACTGAGA
>CAINVS010000412.1 GCA_903854205.1 uncultured Bacteroidota bacterium
ATCTTGACCGCTTTGATTGAACACAATACCGTTCCAGCTGAAGGGTAAATCATTTTGACATACTGTTTGCGATACCTGCGTCTGAAAAGCAGGTACAACTATCAAAGTATAATAAACTACAGAATCGCAGCCTGCAGCATTAGTTAATATTCTGCTCTGTGTCCCTGCCTGTGTAAATTGCAGGCCTGCCCAGTTTAATGGCAAACGATTACTGCACTCCTGTCTGTAAAGTTGTGTACTGTCTTCTATTTTGACCTGAAGTATCAGATGTGAAATCGAATCGCAACCGTTTAAACTTTGATTCAATTGAGAAAACATTCCAGACTGGCTATAGCTTTGATTGCCCCAGATATAAGGCAGATCGCCACTGCAGATTTCCATTCTAACAGTATCGGAAAATGTTTGAAGAACATTGAGGGTCATTTGTACCAATGAATCGCATCCTCCGGTTGCCTGAAGCATCACAGAATCTTGTCCGCTTTGAGTAAATACAATGCCATTCCAGCTGAAGGGTAAATCATTTTGACATACTGTTTGTGAAAGCTGTGTTTGAAAAACTGGCAAAATCTGTAAAGTGTAATAGGCCACTGAATCGCAACCTAACCTGTTGGTTAATGTTCTGCTCTGTGTTCCAGCCTGTGTAAATTGCAGGCCTGCCCAGTTCAAAGGCAAACGATTGCTGCACTCCTGCCTGAAAAGGTGCGTACTATCAGTTTGAAGTATTTGAATCCTTAAAACGGAAATTGAGTCACAGGCACTGGCACCTGGCTGAACATATTGATAGGTTCCCGACTGGGTTATTGGGATTTGATTCCATACATAAGGTAACTGATTGTCACAAATGGATAAATTGACCGTATCGGAAGGAATTGGAATAAGATGAATATTCAAATAGACAAGTGAATCACAGCCCTGAGCCGATATAAGCGTATCTACATACTGACCTGAAGCATAAATGCTGGTATTTTGCCAAAGATATGGGGTGTTATTTTCACAAATACTGTCGAAAAGCACTGTGCTTGGGGGATTTAACACATTCAATTGCAGTATTATCAAAGAATCGCATCCAAAACGATTACTTAAAAGCGTCTGATAAGTTCCCGATTGTGTCAATTGTCCTTGCTGCCATTGATAAGGAAGATCCTGGGCACAGATTTGTTGAGAAAGTCTAACCGTGTCAGAATTATTTACACTAAGATTAAGCTGAGTAAGTGAATCAAAACCCTGGCTACTTGTACTCATGTAAAAATAAGTGCCAGCTTGAGTAATGCTCATTCCATTCCAATTCAACGGCAAGGTCTGACGACAGACTGACTGAGAAATTTGAACCGGTTGAGTGGAAATGCCTTGAATAACAATTCGGAAACTGTCATTTCTGTAATCATTTGACAGAATCAACACAGGTAAGGTAGAGGTTCCGGCTACGGTGGGATGATACAAAACCTTAAAACTATCCCTTTGTCCTGAGGCCAAGTTTAGCGGAGCAGTTGATAGGCGTGTCCATTGAGATGATTGCGTGCTTTGTATAGAATTTAACTGCAGGCTTGTATTGCCTTGATTCCGGATATAAAAAGTCAGCGTATCAGTTTGCCCCAAAAGGGTTGGACTTGTGCTCACCGAAGACGGATTACTTAAAAATACTCCCTGGTTTTCGACAGTTATAATGGGTCCGGAACATTGACTTTGAATCCTAATGTTGTAATTCGGTTCGGTAAAGTCATTTGTCTGAAAAAGTAAATTTGTGACATGTGCTCCAATAGCCAACGGATAATATCGGACAGAGATAATCGAGGACGCTGCAGGCGCCAAACTCAAACTAGTTGGACTTAAAAGTTGATAATAGGCATTTCCACTGAGTTGAATATTACTCAAATTCAAGGTAGCTGAACCCACATTTCTGATGGTAAAACTTAGTATACTGTCCCGATAAGGGAAAAGCGTCGGTCCGATGACAGTATCGACCACTGCCTGGGTTTGGTTTTGATAAAGACAGGTTATTTCGGGCAATACAGGACAATATTGAATTCGATTCAACACAACTCCATTGGGGCCGGAAAAACTAAGATCTGTTAATTCTTTCCAGCGAAATCTGATTTTTCTGAATGGCGTAGCCGATGTAATATGAATACGTCCATTGTCTACATTTCCACTGTAAGCATAAATTGATTTGGTCGCATTAGAGAAATTAGTTCCAGCAACTGTTCCACTGGGCACACCGGGTTCATAAAAATAACTTACACC
>CAINVS010000413.1 GCA_903854205.1 uncultured Bacteroidota bacterium
CAATAAAAAATTTCATTGCGAGTTTCAAAAATTTTATCTAAATTGCTCCCTCTATTCAAATACAACAGGAGTTCAATTAATGATTCTTTTATGAGCATTCAACAACTGAAGGCTAACGCTGAAGCTAATTTTTTAAGGTATAAACCCGGTCAAAAACGTGGGCACTATGAAAGCTATTTCATTAGGGCCAATCACAGTTCTGAATCAAAAGCATTCTGGATTCGCTATACCCTTTTTTCTCCCGATAAGCATCCGGAAAAAGCTATGGGCGAACTTTGGGCTGTCTATTTTGATGGCAAAAAACAGGAACAGCATGCTGCCAAGGCTGAGTTTCCAATTGGACAATGTGTATTGAATGAAACCAATTTCAACTTAAAAATCGGTGAAAGCAGTCTCAACTCGGTAGCTGCAAAAGGTCAGGCCCTAGATTTCAATTGGGATCTAAAATATAAGAGCACAGAAAATCCTTTGTTTTTTTTACCTCTCAATTTTTATCATCTGCCCTTTCCAAAGGCCAAGTCACTGGTTCCTCAACCTTTTTCAACATTTAACGGAACACTTCAGGTAAGCGCCAACAAAATCGAAATAAAGGACTGGATAGGCAGTCAGAATCACAATTGGGGGGAAAAACATACCGATTATTATGCCTGGGGACAGGTGGCGGGATTTGACAATTCGCCAGATACTTTTTTGGAATTAATAACCGCACAATTAAAAATTGGTCCTATAAAAACTCCGATGATGACAATACTTGTACTTCGTCATAAAGGCAAGGAATACAGGCTCAACAACCTCAAACAATGGTTCACAGCCAAAGCAAAATTTAAATATTTTGATTGGAACTTTGAATGTGAAAATAAAGATGTGAGAATTAAAGGACGTATTTTTGCACCCGCAGAATTCTTTGTTGGATTACGCTATCCGAATACCCCCGGCGGCAACAAATACTGCCTAAATTCAAAAATAGCATCATGTGATCTAAGTATTGAAGAAAAAGATAAAATAGGAATAAATGAAGCCGTTCATACCGACTTCCGTTGTGCATTTGAAATTTTAACCGACGATAAAACCAGTCATGGAGTGGAAATCCTTTTTTAAAAAACAGAAAAAAGCTAACCTGAAGGGTAAGCTTGTACTCATCACCGGTGCTGCACAAGGCATCGGACTGCATACAGCATCTGAATTTGCCAATGCCGGCAGCAACTTGATAATAACCGATATCAACGGCGAAAAACTGGAGGAAGCCCGTAAGCGGCTTTCCAAAAAAGGGGTCAAGATTGATACCTACGTAGTCAATGTATCTGACAAAAAAGGGGTTGAAGCCTTAGCCAAAGAAGTGTTGGAAAAACATGGCAAGCTGGATATTCTTATCAACAATGCCGGTATCGGACATAATGATGACCTGGAAGACACCTCTTTAGAAACTTGGGAAAAACTTATCAATGTTAATTTTTGGGGCCCGCTCTACCATATTTACGCCTTCCTGCCCACCATGAAAGAAGCGGGAAAAGGGCATATTGTAAATGTTTCAAGCGGTCAGGCTTTCTTCCGTATGCCAACCTGGGGTGCTTATGCTGCCATCAAATTGGCTATGGGTGTTATCAGCGAAATCATGCACTATGAACTTCGTCGTTACAATATTAAAGTAACCACAGTTTATCCATATATGGTGAATACAGGTTTCTACAAAGATGTTGAATCTGACACCTTAGGAGGCCGACTTTCCATGATGCTGTTACCGCTCTATTCTCAAAAACCAGAAACGGTTGCCCGGATAATTTTCAAAGCAGTTTCCTCGGGTAAAAGAGTGGAAATGGTCAATCCGTTAAATAATGTGGCCAAATATCTGAATGTCTTTCCTATAACGTCAGATCTGCTCAACAAAACCCTCACTTTCTTTTTGAGTGAAAGCAATGAAAAATTGCTGGAAAAAATACCCGGACTTCAAACCGCGCTGTTGACACTTATGGCGCTAAGTTCACAGGCACAGACAGCTGCAGGACATATGGGCTTTAAAATGGATGAACTGATGCAGGGCGAACATGAATTTGTGAACGGATTCGGCATGGAGGGCAAAAAACCTATGTTTTTCAAAGTAACTTGGGGTACAAGCCAATTATTGGAATGGCTCAATCCTTTCAGCGACAATTTCATGGTAAATGATCTCGATGGCACAGTAACTATTGATGGTCTCTGTGAAAATGCACTTTGCAAAGGCAAGTTGGAACTTAAATATTTCACTGAGCAAAAAATCCGCTATACTTTTGAATTTGAAGCCAATGACGAGGTTTACGAATTCATTGGGGAGAAACGCAATATCTATCCTTGGAACCTTCCTTATTCGCATACCTGCTGTTTCGGAGAATTAAAACTGAAGGAAACAGGTGAATTGGTATCTAAATCTGTAACACATTTCCGAATGGACACCTTGCCGGAATTTTTGAGCAGTTTTAAAATAGTAAAATAAAATAAAGTGAGAAGTGGGGCTTTTTTTGATTTTTCATCTGTGTAAGTTTATATAAACCTATGAAAATTTATTTACTTAACCCAATTGTATAAAAAGTCTCAACTATGACGAGATAACATATTACCACATCCGCATATAATGCACATCACGAAATCATCACATCACGAAATCATCACAACTTGTCCCGACCCAAAACGGGATCACTTCACCACATCACCTAGTCTCTCCACAAATAAGGAAATAGCACAAATACCAATGCGCCCAAGATCAGGTCGATGCCCAACAGAATAAAAATATCTTTATAATAATCGGTATCAGTCATCAGCGCCAAGGAGATTTTGGTCAGACGGGTAAGGGTCATCAGGATAGGAATGATGATCGGAAAACTCAGAATTGCCATGAGCGTAGCACTCTGCTGAGCTTTGGAGGAAATAGCTGCCACAAAAGTAAAGGTAATAGCAAAGGCCATGCTGCCCATTACCAAAATGAGCCAAAACAAGCCAACTTCCTTTATGGGACTGTCCATGATGAGGCTGAAGGCCCCATAGGAAAGCGCTGAAATAAAAGTGAGCAGGACAGTATTATAGAGCATTTTTGACAAAATAACTGCTGCCGGAGAGGCAAGCGTATAGTAGTAGAGCTGCCGTTGGGGATTTTCCTGAACGAAACTTTTGGCCACCGCATTTACTGAAGCAAAAAGAACGATAATCCAAAATAGTGATGCCCAAACTACCCCGCCAATTTTTTCTCCAACTATAATATAGACCACAAAAACAGTGGACAGCACATAGAGCAATACACCGCTCAAAGCATAACGTCTTCGCCATTCCAGGCGTAATTCCTTATTAAAAAGATGCAGTGTCTGTGTCCAAAAGTTCATAAAACCAAGCAAGTTGAACCCCAAAAAGGCTCATAAAATGAATTGAGTCGATATTACAATAACTGTATTGCGCCTCAAAATTAGCAATATTTAGCTAAAGCTTGTAAATTTGTAGGGAAAGCTCTGTGCAATTTATTATCTTCGATATATTCTCTTTGAATTCTATTAGGGGTACATATTAGATATATCCAATTTTAAAACATTAGGAATGAACAACTTTATCAAAATAACCATCAGGATTCTTCCCGTTTTTGCAATATTGGTACTTGCTTATGTGCTTTATCTGAATTATTATGGTGACCGTAGTCAAAACTGGTTTGGTGGCCGTTATTCCAAGGCAGATATTATAGTAGAATCAAAAAAGGCAAATGCTTTTTTTGAGCGATATTATGATACTGTACTGACAATGAGTCCTCAGCTACAAAGCAGCCTGGGCATTAAAACACAGCAGGACAAGTGGGATGACCTTTCTGAAGAAGCAGCACAGAAACGCTATGAGTTCAACTTAAAAAATCTAAAATATCTACAGGACAGTTTAAGAACTGAGGGCTTGGACAGCACCACGAGCATCAGTTTTCTCCTATTGGAAAAACAATTAGAACAGGAAATTGAAGGATTTAAATACAGACATTTTGATTACCCCGTCAATCAGATGCATGGTCTGCATACAGAAAGTATTTCTTTTTTGATCAATTCGCACCCTATTGACAATGAAAAGGATGCCTTGGATTATCTCAAAAGGTTAAATGGTCTTGACCTACGAATCAATCAGATCTTGGAGCAGCTACAGCTTCGGGAGGCTACAGGAGCTATACCTCCACGTTTTCTTTTTCCAAAACTCATCGATGATTGTGTGAATATCGTAAGCGGTGCTCCGCTCAATCCGGGATTAAAGAAAAATGTTATTTATGAGGATTTCGAAAATAAACTGAACCGGGTTGCGGACTTTGACAGCAACAGAAAAAAAATCCTGCTCGACAACTGTAAAGCTGTTTTACAAAACACAGTTTTGCCGGCCTACGGGAGACTTATAAATTACCTCAGAAATACAGAAACCAAAGCCATTAGCGCTCCCGGTCTCTGGAAAATGAAAGAGGGCGAAGAATGCTACGCATTCCGACTCAAAGAACAGAGCAGTTCTGACTTAAGCCCTGAAGCCATCTATGACCTGGGAAATGATGAGATTCAACGTATACAGTCCGAGATGGGTGATATTATTAAAAAACTTAATTTCAGGGGCGATTTACAGGAATTCTTCAAATTCATGCGGGAATCACAGCAGTTCTATTATCCGAACAGCCCTGCAGGAAAGGCGGAATATCTCAAAAAAGCTACAGCAATTATTGACAGTATGCGTCTGCAATTGCCAAAATTATTCAATATCATGCCTAAGGCGGCAATTACCGTAAAAGCAGTAGAATCCTATCGCGAAATGTCAGCTGGAAAGGCCTTTTACGAGGTTCCAGCTCCTGACGGCTCCAGACCAGGTCATTACTATGTAAATACCTTCGATATGCGCATTGTGCCAAAGTATCAGATGGAGGCTTTGGCTTATCACGAGGGCATTCCCGGGCATCATCTGCAATTGGCTCTCGCGCAGGAAATGACTAATCTGCCCAGGTTCCGACGTTACAGTCAGGACTACAATGCTTATGTAGAGGGTTGGGGCTTATACGCCGAATTGCTTCCCAAAGAAATTGGTTTTTACAAAGACCCTTATTCCGATTTCGGCCGACTGGCGATGGAACTCTGGCGAGCCTGCCGATTGGTGGTGGACGTCGGAATACATTCAAAACGTTGGACCCGCGAACAGGCCATTCAGTTCTATAAAAACAATACACCAAATTCTGAGGCTGACTGTATTAAGATGGTGGATCGTCATATTGTCATGCCGGGACAGGCAGCAGCCTATAAAATCGGCATGATGGCTATTTTGGAGTTTCGTGAAAAGTCAAAAAAAGAATTGGGAGACAAATTTGACATTCGTGATTTTCACGATGTTGTGCTAAAAAATGGTGCAGTGCCTTTATCTGTTTTAGAGGATTTGGTTATGGAATATATCAAAAATAACAAAAGGTAAAAAGGCTAATTTAGATTTAAACCAAAAGTTAGTCCAACCCAAGGTTTAGACTCATAAATCCATATTTTTCTATTATTATCCAATAGATTATCAAAACCAACTGCAACACCTATTGATAAGGTATTAAGTGCAATGATTCCTGATATGCCCTTATTCCAGACAATCCCATCGTATTCCTGCTGAAGAATATTATTGGTATTTGTAGGTGACATAAATGTATTTCCTATTCCGCTAAAAAAGCCAAATGAAAAACCGGTGTGAATAATTTCCCTATTCATTGACCCTAATGGATTTGTGACATACTTCAAACGATAATTATCTGTTCTGTAACCCAAATAGACAGCACCATTGATACTTGCATTCAATTGAGCAGGCACATTGGACATTTTTGGCCTGAATTTCAGTGGCATTGTCAGAAAGTCAAAATCAAGACTGTTTCTTCTAAAAACTGTTTTAATTGATTCTGCGGTAGCTAATAATGGATAAACTTTATATTGATCTGCTGATTTAATTTGTTTATTCTTCAAGGAGTATACTACAATATCATCAGCATCAATATTAATATAAACCTTTTGTTTCAATTCCCTTGTAATTTGAATATAGTTATCATTCACCAATTCATGTTTTGAGGTGACTTTAAGTACACTGCAGGAATCAAACACAAAAAGCAACAAAATTGACCACAGATTTAAAATATGCCTATTAAAAAACGTCATAAAAAATAAAATAGTGACTATTAATAAATCAGTTTAGCGATAATTACACTTTAAAATAACTTATTTTCTATTATGTAATTAGAATATTAAAATAAAAGGGCAATCCTATACAGAAAAGCCCCTTTATTTAATAAAAAATAGATTCTATCTCAACAAGGTCACATCTCCTCTCAATACTTCTTTAAATCCGTCAATATATTCTACCTCTGCATACCAGGCATAGACTCCGGAATTCATTCTTACACCTTTGAACGTGCCATCCCAACCCTGTTGCGGATTGTTTACATCTAAATCAGTTCCTTCGTAGATCATCTCTCCCCAACGGTCAAAGACGCGGAAAACCAAAACTTTAGCAACCTTGTCATCGCCCTGTACAAAGAAATTGTCATTGACACCGTCACCGTTAGGTGTAAATCCGGCAGGTGCTGCAGCTCTTCGTGGTTTAATAACAGTAATCCTGACAGTGGTATCTGATTCGCAACCAAGCGGACTGACCGCACGGAACTCATAGACCATTTTATTTGAAGGTGCAACAATCAATTCATAGACATTCTCTGCCAACAGATTATTGGCATTTAGATCCCACCAGCTAACAATAGCATTGTTGGTATCACTCACCATTGCTGCAAGCGTAATCGTATCTCCATATTCAATTGTTGTATCCGTTGGCGTGAAGAAGGTAATCGTAAACGGATCTGATGCTTCAATCAGGATAGAATCTTCCCTGACACAGCCATTGGCATCGAGCACATAAACTGTATACATACCGACACCTAATCCGGGGAACAGGTCTCCTGTCTGCCATGTAACAGAGTCAATGCTGTATTGATATGACCCTGTGGCTGTTGTGCCGCCATTTCCGCTCACCTGAATACGGCCATTCAAATCTCCAAAACAACGGGCATCTACTCCGCTGAGTTCAAGACCCAAGGCATTCGGATTGGCCAATGAGATCTGATCGGCAGTTGTACAGCCATTTGTATCGGTGACAGTAACATTATAAGTTCCGGCAGTCAAATTGCTTACAGCAGCCGTATTTGCGCCATTGGACCAATTGTAAGTATAGTTTGGCGTTCCACCAACGACAGTTGTTGACAAACTGCCGTTATTGCCATTATTGCAGGCAATTCCGCTGCTCTGACTGAGACTCAATTCCAACTCGGCAGGTTCTGCCACATTATAAATAAAGCTGGATCTGCAGCCATTTGCCATTTCAACTGTCAATGTATATTGACCGGCACCAAGATTTGCCAAAGGATTTCCGATCTGACCATTACTCCAGAAGTAAAGTGAAGCACCTGAACTCGTTACTTCCAACCTTCCGTTTGTATCTCCGAAACAGGAAACATTGGTGATGGCTGTTGTAATTTCAACCGCAGCGCCCTCTCCCACTGTAACAGTTATAGATTGGGAACATCCGTTGTCATCTGAGGCTGTTACTGTATAAACACCTGCACTTAAACCAGTTACCGTAGGTGTATTCTGACCGTTTGACCATTGATAAACAATAGTACCTGTTCCCCCGAAAGCCACAACTGTTGCTCTACCGTCAGTTCCGCCTGCACAAAGTGCATTTATAGTACTGACCAATGACATCGTAACCGATCCGGCCTGATTTACAACAGTTGAAATACTAAGTGTACACCCGTTCGCATCAGTTACAGTTACACTGTAATTCCCGGCTGTAACCCCAGAAACTACTGCAGTTGTTGCGCCATTTGACCAGATATAATTGTATTCACCCGAACTTGGCAAAGTGCCGCCGCTAATGACCGCTGTAATCTGACCGCTTGCCGCACCATTGCAAAGAGCTGCATTTGTATTGATATAGCCCATCAGAGCAGAGGCAGGTTCAGTAACGATTACCTGTGAATTGCTTTGACAGCCGTTGCCATCGGTAAGTGTTACAAAATAAGTCCCAGCTGTCAGATTATTTACAGACTGACCTGTACCGCCATTTGACCATACAAAATCATATGGGAAGGTTCCCCCCAAATTCACAGCAACAGAAGCAGTTCCATTATTGCCGCCTTTACAGGAGACTGAAGTCTGAGTTACCCCGGTAATAAGTGCCTGTGAAGGCTGTAAAATATTGGCAACAGTAGAAGTTGAGCAGCCATTGATATCGCTTACTGTGACTGTATATGATCCAATTGCCAAACCGGTTGCTGTGGCCGTTGTTTGTCCATTGGACCAGATAAAACTGTAAGGAGCTGTTCCGCCTGATCCTGCAACAGTTGCTGTACCGTCATTTCCGCCATTACAATTGACATTGGTTGTAGAAATAAGCGCAGCAGCTATCATAGAAGGCTGAGAAATTGTCACAAAGGCAATAGTCTGACAGCCTCTGAAATCGGAAACGAGTACTGAAACAATACCTGCAGTAAGACCTGTAGCGGTCGAAGTTGTCTGGCCGTTATTCCAAAGATAGGTATAAGGTGCAGTTCCTCCAGCCGGATTGACCGTTGCAGAGCCATTTGAAACACCAAAACATCCAAGATTGATGCCGCTGAAAGTGGCAGTCAAAACTGTTGGATAAGTTACAGAAAAACTTCTGACAGCTACACATCCGCTTGCATCCGTAATCGTTACACTATGTATTCCGGCAGCCAAACCAAAAGTTTGCTGGAGTTGGGTACCATTACTCCAAAGATAGGTATATGGTGCTGTTCCTCCAGTTGGAATTGCAGTGG
Source organism: uncultured Bacteroidota bacterium (assembly GCA_903854205.1). Classification (GTDB taxonomy): domain Bacteria; phylum Bacteroidota; class Bacteroidia; order Chitinophagales; family Saprospiraceae; genus Saprospira. Next base: position 8,837 of record CAINVS010000413.1, read on the forward strand.
CAGAAGCATCAGGAGAACCATTGCAGGATGGCGGAGTAACGGTAACCGTTGCTGCCAAAACAGTTGGTTCTGCAATGTTAATATTAGCAATAGTACGGCAATTATTGGCATCAGTTACAGTTACTGTATAGTTTCCGGCAACCAAAGCGCTGATTGAAGCAGTACTTTGACCATTGCTCCAAACAAAACTGTAAGGCGTTGTTCCTCCACTCACAGTTGCTGTAGCTGTACCGTTAGATTGACCATTGCAGCTGACTGCTGTAGCAATTGCATTTACTGCAAGAACTGCAGGTTCTGTAATAGTAATATTCAATGCTATTGTACAATTGTTGCCATCTCTGACTTCCACGACATAATTGCCGGGACAGAGATTTGTAAAGTTATTGATATTACTGAACACAGATCCTGTTTGGCCCGGTCCAAAGATTCGGTATTCATATCCGTTAATACCTAAAGTGCCTGTACCTGTAACTGCATTAGCAATAATTTGTCCGTTACAATTGCCGAAACAGCTGACATTTACCTGTTGGAAGGTAGTCTGAAGCGGCAGCGGATCGTTCAAAGTTATACTTCTTGTGTTCTGACAGCCGTTCGCATCAATGATTGAAACGGTATAAATACCGGCATTTAATCCACTGATGAGCTGTGTATTTTGAGCAGGTGTTGTTGACCAGATAAAGGTATAAGGTCCTACTCCACCGGAGGCGGAAACCCTCACTGCTCCGTCACTTGCACCGGCACAAGTGATTGCAGATCCATTATAATTGGAGTATTGAATCACTGTGCCAAGCAATTGTATCGGTTGTGCAATTGTTGTTGTAACTGTAGCCGTACATCCTACCTGATCTGTGGCTGTCATAGAATAAGTTCCGGCAGGGATCCCGCTCAAATCCTGAGTTGTAGCGCCATTTGACCATAAGAAGGTATAGTTTGGCGTGCCGCCCAAAGCATCTGCATCGAAAACCCCTGTTGATGCACCGAAACAACTGACATTGATCGTACTCAAAACATTCGCCACAACTGAGGTAGCAGGTTGTATAATAAAAGTACTTCCTGTTATAATACAGGCATTTGCGTCAGTAACAGTAACTAAGTAAGTTCCGGAACTGACATTATTCAATGAAGCGGTAGTAGCACCATTAGACCATTGATAAGTATAAGGTAATACACCTCCGCTTACAGTGGTATTAACAGTTCCATTTGCACCAAAACGGCAGGTAACATCAGTATTTGCAATGCTTAATGCTAAAGCTGTCGGCTGAGTAATTGTTGCTGAAGTGACAGTTGCACAAGCATTTGCATCAGTAACTGTTACTGCAAAAGTTCCAACTGTTAGTCCACTGATATCTTCGGTAGTTCTGCCATTGGACCAATTATAAGTGTAAGGAATCGTTCCGCCTGCAACTGTTAAATTCACTGCGCCATTGGAACCGCCAAAACAGGATATATTTGTACCATTTGTTGAGGCAGTCAGTAATGCCGGCTGAGTAAGGGTTGCAGATGTAACTGTAATACAGCCATTCGCATCACTAACAGTAACAGTATAAGTTCCAATTGACAATCCGCTGATATCTTCTGTAATTCTTCCATTGCTCCAGCTGAAGCTGTATGGACTTTGTCCGCCGCCAACAGTCAGATTTACAGAACCGTTTGAACCGCCAAAACAGGAAATATTTATCTGTGTTGTACTTGCATTAAGTATTGTAGGCTGAGTTAATGTCACAAAATTCACAACTGTACAACTGTTGGCATCGCTGACAGTAACAGTATAGGTGCCAAAAGCCAAAGCACTGATATCTTCTGTAGTAACTCCATTTGACCAGTTAAAACTGTATGGGTTTACACCACCGCTGATTGTTAAATTAACTGCGCCATTTGTACCGCCAAAACAGGATATATTTGTCTGTGTTGAGGTTGCTGTCAGTAAACTTGGTTCTGTGACAGTTACGGATCTTGTAATACTGCATCCATTCAAATCAGTGACGGTAACTGTATAAACAGCAGCTGACAATCCCGAAATATCTTCAGTTGTCGCTGCATTGCTCCACAAGAAAGTATAGGCAGCCTGGCCGCCCGAAACTGAGATATTGACTGCTCCATTATTTCCACCAAAACAGGAGACATTAGTAATAACCGAAGTTACAGAAACCGCTGTTGGTTGAGTAACAGTGACTGAAGCTGTAGCCGGACAGGCATTCAAATCCGTTGCCGTTACAGTATAAACACCGGAAGATAGTCCTGTTGCAATATCTGATGATAGTGCATTTGACCAAACAAACCCAATTGTTCCGGTTCCACCGGCAGCAGTAGCCTGAGCTGTTCCGTCAGAAGCACCAAAACAGCTTATTTGATTGCCATTGTAATCAGAAGTTACCAATGCTGTAACTGTTACAGCAGTCGGTTGAGTAACTGTAATTGCTGCAGTTGTTGAACAGTTATTGGCATCTGTAACAGTGACTGTGTAAGCAGCAGCACCTATTCCACTTATATTTTGTGTTGTTCTACCGTTTGACCAGATAAAATTATAGGCAGAAGTTCCACCAACCACATTCAAAGCTAAAGCTCCATTTGCAGCGCCAAAGCAACTGACATCTTCTCCATTGTAGTTTGAACTTACAGTAGCAGTAACCTGCAATTCTGAAGGTTCTGTAATTGTCACTTCCAATGCATTGGTACATGCATCGACATCACTGACTGTGACTCGGTAAGAGCCGGCACAAAGTGCACTGATGCCGTTTGTCGCAGCGCCATTTGACCAGGTAAAAGTATAAGGCAGCGTTGTATTGCCGCCGGAAGCAGTAACCGAGGCAGAACCGTTGCAATTGCCAAAACAAAGCGGATTTACCTGTGTATTGAGCGATAATCCCAAAGTTGAATTGGATGGAATATTGACAGCTGCTGTAGCTGTACACCCGCTTGCATCTGTCACCGTAATGTCATTAAAATTGGGACAGAGATTTGTTGGAGCTGCTGTCGTTGTGCCATTAGACCAAAGATAACTGTATGGTGCAGCTCCGCCGCTTACTGAAATCTGTGCAGATCCATTGCAGGTGCTGGGTCCGCAATCTGAATTTGTCGTATTGACAATGCTTACTGCAAAAGCTGCAGGTTCTGTGATCGTAACAACAGCTGTTACAGAACAGGAATTTGCATCATTTACTGTAACTGTATGTCCGCCGGCATTGAGCGCAGCGGCATTTTGGGTAGTTTCTCCATTATCCCAAACATAACTGTATGGTGATGTCCCTCCTGAAGGAGTTGCAATTGCTTCTCCATCGGAATTTCCATTACAACTGACGGCTTGCAGTTCAGCAGCCAATGCAGTCAGTTCAGCGGGTTCATTGACAATCACATTTTCTACTGCGAAACATCCGTTTATATCGGTGACCGTCACAGCATAAGCGCCCAAACAAAGTCCGGTAGCAATTGTGCCTGTTTGTCCATTTGTCCAAATAAATGTAAAGGGAGCAGTACCGCCGGTCGGACTGACACTAACCTGTCCATTGCAATTGCCAAAACAGGAAGGTTCTGTAACAGAAGCATTTGCCAATAAGCCGGAAACATTGCCGATTGCTACTGAAACAGAAGCTGAACAACCGTTTGCATCGGTAACAGTAACAAAATTTGTACCTGAACAGAGTGCAGTTGCATCCTGAATTGTCTGTCCGTTCGTCCAAACATAGGTATATCCTCCTGCCCCACCGCTTGCTGTAATAGCAGCAGTTCCTGTACAAACACCGCAACCTGAAGCTGTTTGTCCGTCAACTGCAATATTTACAGCTAAAGGCGCATTTATAGCAGCCGGTACAAATGCAGTACATCCGCTTGAATCGCGAACAGTAACAGTATAAGCAGAAGCAGCAAGATTATTGAAAACAGCTGAAGAAAAAAAGTTAATCCCATCAATTGAAAACTCATAAGGTGCAGTTCCAGCGGCAGCTGAAGCAGTCAATTGCCCATCGGCAGCGCCGAAGCAGCTTTCATCAATAGTGCTGATCAACTGAACAGCTAAAGGCAATGGTTCTGAAATAATTAGGCCAATTGTATCGCTGCAGCCATTGACATCCTGAACTGTAACCGTATAATTTCCTGCAGAAAGATTGATAAAGGTATTGGAAGCAACAAAACCTGATCCGATATTGAAGGAATAAGGTGCGGTGCCATTGATGGCAAAAATCTCCACAGAACCTGATGGATTAGCGTTGCAATCGACATTGGTCTGATTGGCAATAGAGCCGGTCACACTTAACGGTTGATTGATAGAAAGTGAGACCGTATCGGCACAACCATTTCTATCACTGACAGTTACTACATAAGCTCCTGCACATAAACCCGTACTGAATGCTGTTGTTGCTCCGGATGGCCAGAGATAAGCATAATCGGTTGTAATAATACCTCCAACTGCAGAAACTGTTCCCTCACCATCGCAGATACCGCTGCATCGGGCATCGACAGTGCTGACAACAGAGGCGAGTACAGCAGGCGGCGGTGGACCGATTGTTACCTGAGCTGTAGCAAAACATCCGCCATTGTCAAAAACGGTTACTGTATAAGTTCCCTGACAGAGTCCTGTTGCAGTCTGAGTTGTTTGGGATCCTGTATTGGCACTCCACTGATAGAGATAACCTAATATAACAGTACCGCCTGTTGCATTTGCAGAAGCAGAACCATTGCAGTTATTGGCACAGAGCGGATCTGTGGAACCGGTGACGGAAGCATTCATCAAAACAGGAGAAGCAATAACAACTGTTGCGGTATCGAAACATCCCAAACCGCCTGCAGAAGTTACAGTTACGGTATATGTACCCGGTGTAAGATTTGTAGCAATTGAATCTGTAGCGCCATTACTCCAAAGGAAGGTAAATGGTGCAACACCGCCAACAGTAGTCGCCGTAGCAGTTCCGCCACCTGAACATGTAGCCGGAGTCGAAGTAGGCAAAACAACAGGATTGGTCGTAGTTTGAATCATGATATATCCGCTGTTGTCGCCTCCAAGGAAGTTAAAACCACCGTCAATCTGAATGATATAAGGGGTATTCGGCAACAGATTGGAATAGGTAAATGACCAGTTGATGGGTTGAATCATACAACTGTTAAAGTTCTGACAGTCAACCAAAGAACCGGGTGCATTATCGCAGGGAGTAACATCCTGGAAGAAAGAAATATTAAAACCATCATCAGGAATTGTTCCCAAAAGACAGCCACCGCTTGCAACTGCGTTTATAACATTCAATGTTACAGCACTTCCGTTACAGTCTGAAACGAAATAATAGTAAATAGAGTGTTCAGGATTGTCACCTTCACCGCATTCAAAATATCCGGGTGTGCCGCCGCTGACATTCTCACCCCCTGCAGCTGCAGTATTAAAACAATACGGGATATTTGGTTGGATTGGAAAAGCCATAGCATTTAGACAGTTGTCTGCACCGCAGCCTTCAGAAACGCAGAGTTCGAAATCTTCATTATCATCATCTCCTCCCTGATTAAATACCTGAAGGAAGACCGTAGCACCGGGTGCCGCTGCAATTTCAAATCCTACATCATTTGTAAAACCGCCACTGCCACAACCTACCTGAGTAAGATTTCCGCAACTGCCTGTATAGGCTACAACCCGAAGATCGGAGAAATCACCAAATGGAAATCCTGATCCGATGCCGTCATCGTTGCCCTCAATGAGTGCAATACCGGTACTTGGCATGGTAAAGCTGTACCAGATTTCTCCGCAATTTTGACCACAGCCTGTTGACTGTTCGGCAGTAGGATAACCGTAGTTATACATATTCCAGGAACCGTTGCCATTAGCACAGGATTCAGGTTGAACCGGGATTGGTGTAGCATTGGCACATAAATTATTCGCGGGTTCAGGATCCCCGGGCGCACCTGTACCATAAAGGGGGAACATATCGCGAATGCGAATGTTAAAGGTTCCTTCCTGTACAATTCCGGAACCGTCAACCTGTATGAAATAGGTATTGCCCGGAACAAGACAGACCGCTTCAATTTCTTCTGTAATTAAGGCAGTAGGAAAGGTTGAACTTTCAATCTGATTGAGAGACCCAGTACATCCATTGTTACCGGAAGCAAAAACATGAACCTCGGGATCCAAACCGGTAAGTAGGTTAGTAGATACTACTTCAATATCAACTCGGCCGGAAGGCGGAGCTGTAAACTGGTACCAAACGGTATGATCTGCATAACCGCCCAATCCCGGTTCACCGAACTGAACATTGGCACATTCATTAGTTTCATTACTCAAAGTAGTAAAGGAACCTGAAGGCACACCAAAGTTATGTGCATTACAGATATCATTGTTATAAGGGAAAATTGTTGTTCCACCGTCATCTTCAATGCGAATGGTAAAGTTTCCTTCATCACCACCAAATGAGCCGCTTCCATCTACCTGCATAAAATACAATTGGTTGGGAATCAAACATTCTAATGTGATGGACTCATCAGACAATAAACCATCATGATCGCTGTCAATTTCTAAAAACGGACCTGCGCATGCATTGTTCTGAGCCTGATAAATGGCAACCTGAAGGTTAATATTGTCACTTGAATTGCTAAAAAGATCAACTGTTACATTACCTGATGCAGGGGCAGTAAAGGTAAACCATACGGTTTGATTTATATTGAAAGCATCTGGATCGGGTTCTCCTGCCTGAACAGTTGCACAAAGATTGGTATAAACCACCCCATTATTTATGGCTCCGCCGTTCGGCACAGCTCCCAATGCTACTGCATTACAAATAGTGTCATAAGGAGGATGAAATCCTGACCCATCATCTTCTACTCTTATCGTAAAATAACCTTCAATATTCAAAATTGAACCATCTACCTGAACAAAATAACGACGACCCGGTACCAGACAGGTAGTATTTACTTCTGCATCGAAACTGAAAGTAGGATCATCTGAGCCATCTCGCACCAGACTGAAAGGACCTGTACAGGAATTAGTGGCAGATTCGTAAACTGCCAACTGAAGGTCGACCAAATCTCCGACATTATTGGGATCGCTTTCAACACGAACTGTTACCTCTGAAGTGGTATTTGCACCGGTATGTAACGGAGCTATAAAAGAAAACCAAACTGTCTGATCAATACCAAAAACCGAAGGTTCGTTTGGTTCGGTATCTGCACAGAAATTTGAGTAATTTACATTATTATTAATAGAACCTCCAATCGGAACTGTACCCAAATCTTCAAAACTGCAGATGAGGTCATTCGTAGGAATCGGTACACTTGGTGCAGGAGTAATTGAAATATCAAAATATCCCTGAGGGTCGATAAAGGAACCATCCACCATCACAAAATAGGTGGTATTCGGCAACAGACACTGTACTCTTACTTCTTCATCAAAGAAGAAAGGGTCATATTCCGAATCTATTTCAGTTAAAGAACCTGTACAGGTATTATTGCTTGAAGCATAAACGGCAACCTGAAGGTCGATAGAACCGCTGCCGAAAGGCCAAGGCAATCCTGTTGTTGTGGAAACATCTACAGCATAAGGTCCGCCGGTAGCCGGTGTAGTGAAAGTATACCAAACGGTTTGATCTGTATCAAAATCCGCAGGATCCGGATCACCGATATCATCGGCACAGAGATTGTTCTGATTTGCTGCCGAAGAAGTTCCGGAAAAAGGATTACCCAATGGAATTGCATTACAAATAAGGTCATTTATGGCAACAGGAATAGCCGGTAATTCTCTTATTCTGATATCAAAATAACCTTCATGACCCTCGATAATTGCTGCAGGCGGAGCACCGTCAACCTGTACCCAATATGTTTGGCCGGGTTCCAAACAAAAGACATCCAAATCTGTATCAAAGCCCAAAAGATCGTCACCGCTTATAATTTCGCGCCAAGGACCAGCACAGCCTGCTCCGCCTGTTGATTCCCAGACTGCGATTTCCAAATTGATGGCATCAACACCTCCAAAAATGGCATCACTGGTACCGATGATTTCAACATTTCCGGTTGCAGGAGCTACAAATGTGTACCATACCGACTGATCGGGATTGAAACCGCCAGGATTTGGTTCTCCTGCTGCAGTTGCACAGAAATTGTTTTGAGAACCGTGTGCCGGGCCGGGAGTTGTTCCGATCTGTCCTCCGGTAGGATTTCCCAATGCTATAGCATTACAGGGCAGGTCATTAGGTCCGGCAGGATCGCGGGGGTCAGCCCAGACTTCAATATCAAAAATACCTTCCTGAAGGTCGGGATTGATTAGTGAACCCTGACCATCAACCATAATGTAATAGGTTCTTCCGGGTATCAGACATTCTACTTCGGCTGTTTCGTCCCAAAGCAGACCAAATCCTTCATATTCACTGTGAATTTCAGTCAAAGGATCTGCACAGCCCATATTCAGTGCATCGTAAACAGCTACCTGCAAGTCTATACGGTCTGAGAAGAAGCCGGCACTTTCAAGACGAATTTCTACCTTGCCGGAAGGTGGAGCGACGAAAGTGTACCAAACACCCTGATCATTTCCAAAATTGGAAGGAATCGGTTCAAAAAGATTATCGGCACAATAATTATTTTGATTATTGAGACCCACTGTACCATTTGGAACAGGCGCTCCGAGTGGAATAGCATTACAGATAGAATCGTTTGGAGCAGGCGGAATCCCGCCATCGCTGACCGTGACATCAAAAATACCGTCTACATTTAGTCCAGAACCGTCTATCAGAATCCAATATCGGCGATTAGGATCCAAACAACGTACATCTAGTGTCTCATCAAAAAGCCCAGGCGTATAATCACTATCAATATTATTTAATACTCCAGTACAGGTATTATTGCTCGTACTGTAAAGTGCTACTTGGAGATCTACGGCATCATTGCCAATTGGAAAAGGCAAATCACTTTCTGCATCGATAATCACGTGTCCGGATGGCGGCGTAATAAAGCTGAACCAAACAGTCTTATCGGAAGACCAATTGCCCGGATTTGGGTCTGCAGTATTGGTCGCACAAATATTAGTTTGGCTAAGATTTGGCGTTCCTACAGAACCCCCTGCAGGCACGGTACCAATATGTTGTGCATTACAGATCAGGTCTCCTGCCTGAGTAATTCCATTGTCATATATTTCTAAGCCAAAAAATCCCTGCTGTCCATTACTTCCAGTTAGAAAACTATTTTCACCATCTACCAATAAAAAATAAGTAGTATTTGGCTGAAGACAGTCCACGAACATTTCTTCATCCCAAATAATACCGATACCATCTTGTTCCTGTCGAATTAGGTTAAGTGCACCGGTACAGGTTCCATTACTTGAACTGAAAAGCGCAATCTGCAGGTCAAGTCCATCTCCTAAATTCTGAGGGTCGCTATTTGCATTGAATCGTATTGTAGCTGCCGGATTGGGACCCGTTGTAAAACGAAACCAAACACCCTGCTGGTTGCTGCCGCCGCCCCATGGATTGGGCTCTGCTGTATTTGTAGCGCAAAAATTACCCAAGTTACTTAAACCATCATTACCGACAGATGCTCCTGATGGCAAGGTACCAAGATTTACAGCATTGCAAATTTGATCAAAAGCTGCGCCCGGAAGGGTAAAGGCACCTGTGGCTGTGATTGTAAAGTTGACAGAACCAGAACTTGAACCGGCAGGAATACTCAAAGTAAAGGTTGAGCTGCTTCCCGGTGCCGGGGTTGGAAAATTCTGGCAAATCTGCTGCAAACAGCTTTCACTTACAAGACAGGCTACTCCATCATCTTCAAATGCGCGAAAACAGACCTGAAGGTTGGCAGGATAGGCATTTGCACAGTCAAAAGTTTGACTGTATTGCGTGTTTGGCGGATTGGTAAAGCAAAGTCCCCTTACAGGATAGGTTGTATAACCCTGACCTGCTACCTCTACCCGCCAGTGCGGTTCGGGTGCACCTCCTAAAAAACCGTCGGTACAGGTTGTTGCCGAATTTCCGCTGTTCACTCTTACGGTAAGCGTTACCTGAGCATAAAGGGTCTGTGCTGAAAAAATCAAAAAGATAAACAGTGCTTGTATATAATTTCTGTACATAAACAGCTTATATTATGCGGGTTACATTTTATTTTAGATAATCTATAATCCCTGATGTGAATTCAATGTTGTAACTGATAAGATTTTAACTCCTAAAAATAGGTAAAATAATTTTCAACTGAAAAAAAAGGAAGAGATTACTATTTTTCATGTTTTAGTAATCCGTTCATTATTTGAAAAAAAATCTAAAATTAGCATCATATTAGAATAACGCAATAAAAGTAACTAATGTTGTCTGATGGGCGTTACAGCGTTAAAATTCAAATCAGGCATTTTGATTTTCAGCAAAAAAAAGCGCTAATCAATAGCGCTTATAAAATATTGGAATAATCTAATCATATCTACCCCGAGGCATATTTGGATCGCGGCGACGATTATTTAAGTCTGAAAAAATACCAAGTCCTAAAATAATGATATTCGGTATTGTAATAATCCAAAAATTTGCATATCTCTGATTTTCAACCTCCCGACGACGTAGAGCCAGTTTTTCTTTTATTTCGGGAGACAGTTTCTTTTCATCGACTTCGCTATACTCAATCTTTGGCAACTGTTTTTCCTGAACATCATTAAATGCCCAAGTCACAACAGCCCCTCCAATAATACCAATAGTACAACTGATATAAAGCCAATAGGATGGAAATTTTGGTCGCAGCAGTTTTAGTAACATAAATCCGAGTGAAACAAATGTAACGAGATAAAAAGCGAGAACAATTGGCAGTGTGCCGCTCATATCGACCATGTACACATCTCCGCTGGTTTGAGCTGAAATGAGTGTAGTTGAGAGAATACCGAGGAGAAACATCAAGAATTTAAGCATATTTTTAGATTTATCACTTTTTAGGTTCATCTGCGGCAAAAAGTTTTTTGTTAAAATCAGTCATCGTTTTTTCCAATCCGATAAATCCAAAACTTTTGCAGGCACCGACAGCGTGTTTCATTATTTTAGGCAATTGTTCTGTTTCATAACGGCTCCATTCCCCCAAAACAAAATTAACCTGATGTCCTTTTGAATAGTTATTGCCGATACCTACACGTAAACGCACATAGTCAGAAGTTGCAAGCTCCTCTTCAATGCTTTTAAGGCCATTGTGGCCACCGGCACTACCTTTGCCTTTTATTCGGATAGTACCAAAGTCAATATTTAAATCATCAAGGATGACGAATAAGTTCTGGATTTCTATTTTTTCCTTCTGCATCCAATAACGGATAGCCTGACCGCTCAGATTCATATAAGTATTGGGTTTTAAGACAATGTAAATCCTACCCTTATATTTACAAGAGGCTACAGCCCCATATCGTTCTGATTTATAGGTTCCTTCCAATGATTCCACAAGTGCATCGGCTACTTTGAAACCAATATTATGGCGGGTATTTTCATACTCGGCGCCAATATTACCGAGTCCAACAATAAGGTATTTCACAATATCTTCAGATTCGTCTTTAACAATAGATTGATTGTGGCGGCCAAAGAGGCTTTGCCAAAGTTTATTGAACATATTTCACCTTTCATTTTGCTAAACACAAAAAGACGTAACAGGGATTTGAAGCCCTACTACGTCCTTGTGATAGACAACAGGAATTGTCATTATTTTTTCTTGGTTTCGTTGGCTGCTTTTGTTTGAGCAGAACGGAGCGCACGTGGAATATCGATTGTAACTACAGGAATACTGCCGTTAGTGATAGCTTCCATACCAGCAGGCAATTTGATATCGCGAACACGCATAGATTTACCTAACTCCAATGCAGCAATATCAACAATGATATACTCTGTCAATGATTCTGGACTGGCAAAAACCTGAAGTTTACGCATTTTTTGAACCAAAGTTCCACCAATTTTCTGACCTTCAGAAACTCCCTGCAATTTAAGCGGAAGATTAACTTTCACAGTTTTGCCCGGTACAATTGCCTGAAAATCTATGTGGATAATTCTATCTGACACTGGGTGGTATTGAACATCTTTAACGATGCACTCTACAGTTTTGCCACCAAATTGGATATTCGCTTTGCGAAACTCGTCGGTATAAATCAAGTCGCGAACTGCAAGTGGCTCAGTCGAAAAGTGAGCAGTTTCACCTGCTCCGTATACTACACACGGTACTTTACCCTCTTTGCGCAAGTTGTTAGATTCGCTTTTTCCCAATCCGGTTCTGATTTGACCTACTACTTCAATCGTTTTCATCGAAAAAATTTATTTTAAATGGTTTATATCTTCATATTTGAAAAAAGTGTTGCAAAGATAACCAACTATTTCTAAAATGCAAGGGATTATTAAAAAATATGCTGATTTTATTCAAAATCAAAGTTATCAATCACCTTATAAAAAGAAATATTTCCTACTTGATAGTTTCTTTCAACCGTCGGAGCGCAGATTGGTTGGATGGTATATTTATAGCTGAGAGAATATCATTTTTCTCTCGCTGAGTAAGGTGCAGACTTAAAGAGGCTTTTTGCTGAAGTGTGGTCTGTTTGTAAACAAAGTGAACCATATCTACTTTATCGTAGCCAATTTTTGATTGCAGAAAGCCTATAAAGCTATCGTGATGATAATCCTGAATATTGTCAATATCGAAAATTGCGCCCAAGGGCCCAAAGAATGTAGAACCCAATCCAGGTCTGTTTATCTTTGCAATATCATCAATTTTTTTAGACCCGCGTATAGAAATAATAGTAACACCGCTTGTGTTGTCCCTAATCCAATTTCGATAAATTGCCAAAAAACGCACTGCGCTTTCAATGCCAAAATTATCACGAAAACCTGCATCCATTATTTCCAATGTAGGCGAGGTCGGCAACTGAACATTTGGGAAGATAAGAGGAAAAGTCCCATTCATGCGAAGAGCTGAAGCAAAACGTAAATTCAGAGGGTCCTGATTTTTTAGAAGTGCCCCATAATCAACACCATCTATTTCGGAGAAATCAATATCGCTGTCAATTACAAAAGGTGGCCTCATCATATAGCTGACAGGCTGAGGAGAAATCACCAACATTCTGCCGTCATTGATAATAGCGGGGGTGACAAACATTAAAGGAATTTTACCTAAATATTCCGGTTTTTTATAATATTCCAAATCCATGTTCATTAGTCCGGCAGTATTCTCAATGTACTGTTCCTCCCAAATATAACCCCGGTCCTGTTTGTATATATAACCATTCACTTCGCGATTAACCCAAGGTATAAATATATCATTAACCAAAAAGGTAAAAGCCAATGAATTGGAAAGATCTTTTGAAATATTAAATAAATAAGTACTATCCTGAAGATTTATTTTTTTGCCCTGAACCTTCTGATAATAAAGCTCTCTAAAATAAGCTGCACCCCACATACCCCCGGAAGCGCCGGTCATAAGTACCGTGTGATTCATCAGATCTCCGCCAATTGCCTTATTAATTTCCTGCAGTACATAAGTAGTCCAAAGCGCAGAACGGACGCCACCGCCACTGACAGCAACCACGACCATTCTTGGCTTTCGCAATATTTTACTTTGATTAAATTTGGCACGCCAGTTTTCTAATATTAACTGGGAATGGCCTATGTCACGGTAATAATTCTTCTTGGAGCTAATAGAATCAAGTATTTCATAAGTGTAATTGGCTTTTGTCCTGTAATCCAGACCATAAGCATGATTGCTGTAATTAAAAACCCCTGATTTCATTAGAAAATCAATGGCAAAAATCGCAAATATAAGTGCAAAGGCTCTCCAATCCCGCAACCAGTAGGTAACTGCCCCTAAAAATGTCGTAATAACAGAAAGAAGAATAAGAATAGAGGCTGCTGTCGGAATCCTAAACATCGAGTATTTTACCAATGCCCCCATAAGGATAAGCGCTGTTATACTTAGACTTTGAATGACAAGTGCATTGGAATGATTTTGCCGGAAAACTTTTTCAAGCAACTTAAAATTATAATGCCTTACACTACGTACAATCCTGGGTTGAAGACTCTCGGTAAGGTAATAATCGACTCTTATGGCATCTTTATAGGGGTCTTTTTTGGCATCTGTAAGTTCCTGATCCTGTTTTCTAATAATTAGTGCTTTGATTGGCTCTGTAATCCTTAGCGCACTTTTGCGCTCAACTTTAGCTATGTCAGTATTTGTAAATCGGAAATAAATAGTCGAAAAGAAAAGTACGGTTGCAAATCCGCTGAGTAATCCCAAACAATAGTATATAATAATCGACTGATTGGCAAATTCATTGTACCATTGAAACTGAATTAAGGCTACCAAATAATAGAGCAAAAAGCTCCCTGGCAGAAGAAAATTATTGATAGTATATTTTGCAAAAGGCCGACCCAATGATGCCAAAAATGGAAAACGATAGCTGTTAAGGATATAAGTTGTTGTATTCCAAGCCAAATAAAACATTCCAAAGGTGAAGCCAATTATAAAATAACTCCAAAAACTTACATTGCCTAAATATTCCGCATCCAAAAAAAAGTAACGGAACCCCAACTTACCTCCAAAGAATCCTGATGCAATTGCCCATAAAAATAGCCAGAGAACCAATAGCATAAGATTGGTTCTCACATGTATAATAAGCAGTTGAACAGGAAAGGAATAAAAAATCGAATCGAACAGTTTTTTCATAATCTCATAACGTCAGCAATTCGTTTGTAGAATTGTGCTTAATATTAGTACTTTTTTATTTTTAAAGGCAAAAATATGTCAATAAAACAGCTAAATGTAAAACATCTTAAATAATCTATACAATTATTTAGACGCATAATAGCCCATAATCTCTTCATATGCCGCTTTACCCAAATCAAAATTTCTATATTTTTTGGCAATCTCAGCAATTTTTGATCTTCCTTCAATTGTGGAACTGATAAGCGTTTCAATGGTTTCGAATGAATTTTGAATATTATCAGGATCTTTAATATCAAAAATAGCCCCAGCAGCTTCTTTTTTAATAATATCCGAATCATCTCCAACCATATCCGGAAGAAGAATCGGCAATCCGTTGGCCCAATATTCCCCATCCTTTACAGGTGAGCAGAATCGACGACAATCAGCGGGTTTTATCGTAGAAAACGCAAAATCAGAAGCAGAAAGATAATCAGGAACTTCCTTATGCGGAGCGGTTCCAATCCAAACTTTATCCAATGGAAAATCAACTTTTCTGAGCTTCACTTTTATTTCATCCACAGGTGTAGGACTGAGTAAAAGCAGAAAAAAATTACCTTTGAAGTATCGTTCTGCTGCTTTGAACAACTGAAATGCCTCTTCGTCGTAATAGATTGATCCGAATTTGCCAAGATAAATCCCAACTTTTACATTTGCCTCAATACCAAATTTACTGCGGACAGCTTCTCTATTTTGCTGGTTGAAAACAAAATCAACTGCATCCACCATGCAGGGAACCATTTTCAGCCTTTCTGGAGAAATACCTTCAACTTCCTGCAGATGTCTGAAATAGTTATGACTGACTGTGATTAAAAAATCGGCATGTTTTTTTATCTCAGACTCTGATTTTTTCTGAAACTTATACCTGATACTTTTTTTATTCCAAACACCTGATTCAAGCATATAATCAGCATGCGGTTCAAATGATTCGACTATGAAAGGAATACCAAATTTTTTATGAAGTAATGTACCAAAAGCTCCTGCCATTGCACCGCGGCAAATAACGAGATCAGGTTTTAGAGTTTTGGCATTTGAAATGATTGTACTTCGGATGCGTAGCCAGTCAGCAATTTTAGTAAAGAGGAAAAATACTAAATTCTTAGAATAAACAGGTCGGTGAGTTACTTTGGCAATAGGCGAAAAACAATCTTTTGCCGTTTGCGATCTGTCCCTTTCCATAGTATAAAAGTCTATCTGTTTTACCTGGAAATATTCGGAAAGAATTCTAAGATTTGGTAATACAGTAGATACTGTAAGACCTTCATTAACACCCCAGTAAGATATATAAAATATTTTCATAAAGATAAATATCTAAAAACCACCCGGATGGCAGAAATCAGTTTATTTTTACTAAGGTAGGATAAAAACATGATGCGGCAAATTCTCTTTTTAAGATATTTTTTTTTCTTTTTAGAGATATGAGGAAACGCTTTTACTTCCTGATAAAGATGTACATAACCTTCTTCCAAGCCCTTCAGATTAGACATAGCCGAAGTTCCGCTTACTCTGTAAAGCAAAATTGGCTCTTCAACTGCTGCATATATACCTGTTTCACTGATACTTATATATAACATAAGCTCTTCACCATGAGTCATTCCATCCTTGAAACGATAATTTTTTCCAGGTACAATTTTTATCATCCAACTTGGTCCGAAAAAACTTCGTCCATCAAGGCTAATTAGAGAATTCAGTGGGTTGCCATAAAAATTGAATTTGATAGTTCTAATCGTTTTATCCAAATTTTTATCTTTCACAAGTACGGTTCCGTCGACAAATTCTATTTCTTCTGCCTCCAAAAATTTATCAACTCGCGATTCTATGCTTTTTGGGGGGAACATATCATCAGAATCCAACATACAGAAAAAATCACCTTTCATCTGTTCCAATCCTTTATTCCGTGCAGAACTTACTCCTTTATTTACTTGTTTGAAATAGCTTATTCTTGGGTCTTTGAACTTAAGTATTTCAGCCTCGGTTTGATCTTGACTTCCGTCGTTTACTATAATCAGTTCCCAATTTGTATAAGTCTGAGAAAGTACGGAATTTACTGCTTGACCTATAAAAGATTGAGCGTTATATGCCGCCATTATGATAGAAACAAGCGGTTTATTATCTGTTTCAATAACTTCTAACGGATTGTTCATTCAAATTTATTTTCCCATGTTTGACAAAATTCCTGCAATTTTATTCAATTGCTTCTCATAGGTATGGCTAAGGGCAAAATCTAATCTCTTCCGAAACAATTCCGCTCGATTATGCATTTCCAGATTTGTGACTGTATCTTTGAAAATCTGCGGCAAGTCTTTGTTCTCAGCAGCCATCAGGATCAAATCTTTATGTTTATCGAAACTTTTCAAATGATTGGATACAACTACATTTCCGGCACTAAAGTATTCGACTACTTTTTGTGGATTTGCAGTTATGTCACCATAATTTTTACTGTCGTAACAGACAAGAAACATATCCATCGTCTGTAAAATTTCTGCAGTGCGTACAGTCATCAAACTTCCATAAAGTCTTACATTAGGCATTGACATTAAAAATTCGACAAAAGGATCCTCCCAAGTTTTATTACCTGCAGCAAGGTTGCTTTCTTTTACAAAAGGGCCTATAATATGAAATTCAACAATTGGATTATTTCTGATAATTGTTTCAAAAACAGCAGTATCAAGATATTTATTTTGCAGATTCCCCAAATATCCGCATCTGATTCTACCTGTTGCAAATTGGGTATTTTCTTTAATTTGTTTTACTCTGTGAATTGCATCAGCAAAAACAGAACCTAAGGCATGATCAAATAAGTATTTCCAAGACTTCACACTGCCAATTCTGTCCAAGAGAGGTTGAGAAAGACCAAGTACAAGATCTGCACTTTGAGCAATCAGTCTATCTTTTTCAAAATCCTGATGCCATTCTTCCAAACTATAAATTTTTACAGGCTCTGTACCTAATACGCTTAGATCTGTAAATCGACTAGAATCAAAACTCCAAACAACATCGAGTTTTTTACCTATGAGCCGATTAATTTTATCTAACAATTTAGCGTCGGAAGGTGCCGGGAACAATCCGAATAAAGACATTAAAGGTTTATAATCAACTATCCATAAATTTTCGGACATTTCTATAACGCTGTCAATCTTAGTAGGCGGATTCAGATAAAAAACTTTATTGCTCATTTTTGCCAATTCACGGGCATAATGTTGCCTCGCCGGGGAACTGACGTCCCAGGGAGTTGGTGAAATAATGAGTATATTTTTAAGTCTGAAGTCCATACTGAAAGAGCGTTTGGAAATCAATAATAAATTGAAGAAATAGCCATAAACAGAGGTAAATCTAAATTATTTTTTTGAAAGGACGGCAATTTTAATCTTTTTTCAAAGTAAAATAGAAAATTAACATTGTCTTTACTTAGCTTATTCTGCTTACTGTCCCGTCTTTCAAGGAGTACTTCTGTTTACTTTCAGGACATTCAGCTAAGCCTTCCAAATCAAAATTCAATCTGTGACCGTATTCACTCATCCATCCGATTTGACGTGCAGGAGTGCCTACCATAAGTGCAAAAGCCGGAACTTCCTTAGTAACAACAGCTCCTGCACCGATAAAAGCATAGTCCCCAATATCATGTCCACAGACAATTGTTGCATTTGCGCCAATTGTAACACCTTTCCCTACGTTAGTCAAAAGGTATTCGCTGTGGCGTTTCACTGCACTTCTCGGATTTATTACATTGGTAAAAACCATAGAAGGACCCAAAAACACGTCATCTCCGCAAACTACGCCGGTGTAAACAGATACGTTGTTTTGTATTTTAACATTGTTGCCAAGTCTCACGCCATCTGCAATAAATACATTTTGTCCCAGATTGCAGCATTCGCCCAATACGGCTTTGGGCATTACATGACAAAAATGCCATATTTTAGTGCCTGCACCGATTGATGCTCCTTCATCTACAATTGCTGTAGGATGTACATAATAGTTAGTTTCCATAATCAAATAATTTCAAAATTTTATTTGTAAAAATATCACATTATTTAAAAAAATCCTGTATATTGGGATGCCAAAATAATTTTTTATTCCTACAAAGCATGAAAACGGAGAATCGTATAGATAAATCAATTGATGAACTTTTGAGTCGGATTGAGCAGGAATGCAATGAAGAACCCGATACTTTGTTGAGTGTTCACCCCGAAAACTATACTACTGAACATCTTTTTCAGTTAAGGGGGCGTTGGCAACAACGAAACAGAAGCTTTAAAAAATCATATTCCATTGTTTTTGGAATGGGCGTTCTGTCTCCTATTTTCTTTAGTTTCGGCATGCTCGGTTTTGTTTATTACCCAATTTTAGGTGTAATATTCCTTCCTTTGTCAATCAGTACTTTTATCTGTTTTATCTTTGGAATTTTTATCATTTCTACGAGATATAAAAGTTCGGGTTATCAGGAGTCAATTCTGCAAAAAATTGATGGTGAACTTAAAAGAAGAGGTCAATTCGTAGAATAATTCCTAATTTTTATTCTAAAAACTTCCAAAATTATGCCTTATCAGCTTCCAAACTGTGTTCTGATGATCAGGCCTTCCTACTTTGCATTCAATCCTGGGACAGCAGAAAGCAACAGCTTTCAAACTCAGCTAACCGGACTTGATCCCTTCGAAATAAGACAACTTGCCTTGGACGAATTTGACAATTTTGTCTCTCTTTTAGAGGCTTGGGATATTGAAGTTTTGGTTTTTGAAGACAGTGAAATACCTCATAAACCCGACGCTGTTTTTCCCAATAATTGGTTCAGTACACATCTCAATGGCTGGTTGATTACCTACCCCATGCAGGACCCCATGCGGAGAAACGAACAAAGAGATGATATCATACAGACACTGACCAATCGATTTGGCTACATTCACCGCAATGAGCTAAAAAATTTCGAATTGGAAGAAAAATTTCTTGAAGGAACCGGCTCACTGGTATTGGATCGGGAACAAAAAACAGCTTATACATCCCTGTCTCCACGCAGCCACCCTGATGTAATTGAGGCCTGGGCAAAACTCACCGGCTTCAAAACAATAACTTTTAATACTTTGGGACCTGACAATATGCCTATATATCATACTAATGTTATGATGTGTATAGGGGATAATTTTGCCGTTGTCGGAACTGACTGTATTGACATTTCTGATCGCGATAAAGTAATTAATAATCTTGAAAAATCCGGTAAAAAAATCATTCACCTGAGCAATGATAAGGTATTTGACAGTTTTGCAGGTAATATGCTGGCACTTAGCAACAAACAGTGTGACAGATTACTCGTAATGTCTACAAGCGCCAAAAGAAGTTTAAATGTCGAACAAATCAAAACTTTCAATGAACTTAATTTGGAATTGGTGGCTGCACCACTTTCAATCATCGAAACTGTTGGCGGTGGTTCAGCCCGTTGTATGATGGCTGAAATTGTAATCCCACAATAACTAATTTAATTTGAATATCAGAAGAAGGTCAAACTTAAAGAATTTAAGAATTTTCTATTTCTTTGTCTTATAATTCAGAAATTTCTGTAAATCCTCATAATTCGAAACCTGCATTATGGCATCTTCTTCAGACATCGGAAACCCGTCCAAATAAGGTACAATAGTAGCGTCGGAAAAGCCCATCTCTAAAGCAGTATCTAAAACTATACTGATTGCATCAAAATTTTTAGTTAAACCGATACAATAGGTAACATTTGAAGATGATGGGATTTTCTCGGCAGCTGCATCTCGCATTTGTGTTATTATTTCATGATCAAAAAGTGTCGGACTTTTTGCCAACTGTACCTTATAGCTTAACCCCTTCATGTTTTGGCCATAATCTTCTGCCAAATCGTCTTTCATTACTGAACTGATCATTAGTTGTTTATTTTCTATTCTTAATGTTAATTGTTCACTGTTTATTATGTCAATATCAATCCTGTTATTTAATTCCAAACCTATTTTATCGGGTGTGCCGTCAAATCTTTTGTTTTTTGCCTGCGGATATTGTCCGGCACAGCCTCTCAACAAAATTCTTTTGGCAGAAATGCCTCTTTTAATCAATATTTCAGCTGCCTTTTCAGCCTGATTGACGGTCATAAGCAAACTCAACTTTTGCACCTGACTATCATCTGAATGTGCTGTCATTACCAATTTAAGTGTTGGGTACTGTGAAAGCATTATATACAGTTGTTCCAATTGTTTTTCTGCGGCATTTTCAAAATTTCCCAATTTTGAATCATACAAGAAAGACTGAAAATAAAACAAGGTATCTTTTCCATTAATAATTGGCTCTTTTAAAATTTCTGTTTTGATAGTTTCTGAGGTTTCCAGATAACTGAGCAGAAAATTCAAATTGGAAGCTTGTTTCTGAGACTGCATTTCGTGCAAGGGCTCACGAAAGTAGACCACATAATTGTCAAATCCGCCCTGACCTTTATTTCTAATGGAGCAAATCCAAGCAGAAGTCTGGGCAGGTCTAAAAAACAAATCATTTCCCGGTGAATTGATTGGCTTTGACAATACCTTTGGTAAGGTCCAATTTTGCTGTTCGGATATATACTGACTTTTAAAGACATCATATGCTCCGGAGCTTTCAGGACGATCAGAACTAAAAAAAAGGGTTTTGGCATCAGTACAAAACATTGGGCTTCGTTCGTTATAAACAGAATTCACTGTATTTCCCAAATTTAAGGGTTTTGTCCAAATGCCATCTTTCTTAATCGATGCATAAATATCAAAACCACCCATTCCACCGGGCAAATCGGCAACAAAAAAAAGCAGACTGTCCGAAAAAAGGTAAGCATCCGAAAAATCGGCACTATTAAATCCAAATAATGGAACCGCCAAATTTTCATTATTTTCGTCCTCAAAATTGTCAATCAGCACTGATTTTTCCATCTGATAGAGAATCTGATAGCCATTTTCGGGATAAGCATACAAAATCTCATCAGATTTACTGTTAAACCTCGATGAAAGGGCTCTTATTTTTAGTGAATCCTGCTGATTAAAACCGTAAATATCATAATTTCCATTTCTGTCTGATGAAAAATTCAGCATATCTGGAAAACGGGGTGATTGAAGTGGCAAAAGATCATTAAAAGCTGAATTTAATGGCTCCCCCGGATTTAGAATCAGCGCAAATATTTCTTCTTTATTTTTGAAATTTGCCGAACGGCAGTGCATTAGGAGTTTTTTTATTTCTTCACGGTCAGGCGAATTGGTATCAGTAACTTTCAAATAAAGTTTATACAATACTGTTGCCCTTTCCCATTGTTCTGTATGGTGCAGAGAACTTGCAGTGTAAAAAATTGCTTTATCATCATGTTTTTTAAACTTCAAATAAGCATCAAACAAAGGTAAAGCAGTTTCAAAATCATTCAGATTGTAATAACAGAGGCCTTTTTTATAAATCCAAAGCGGATTTTTTTTATCAATTTTTGCCAGTTCTGAATATTGATTCAAAGCAACTTTAAATACCCTATTATTAAAATTATTGTCTGCCTCTTTAACTAACGCTTCATTTAAAACCTGCGCATGAACGGGCATTGCGGAAATTATGAATTTTCCGAAAATCAAAATCAAGCATATTTTTTTTAAAAAAGATCTCATGAAGGATTTTTGTAAGGAGCGCAAAGATAAAAAACTTTCTGCTATGAAAAATGAACCAACTCAACTATCTTTGCATTTCTAAAATAATACAATCTCAAAACAAAAATAAATCACTATATATTATGGCAATCATAATCACGGATGAATGCATCAACTGCGGTGCCTGCGAACCGGAATGCCCAAACAATGCAATTTACGAAGGCGGTGTTTCCTGGCGTTATGCTGACGGAACAGATCTGAAAGGAGAAATTACTATGCATGACGGCCGTGTGGTCGATGCAGAATTGGATTCAACTCCTGTTTCTGATGATTATTATTTTATTGTTACTGACAAATGCACCGAGTGCGTGGGCTTCCATGAAGAGCCTCAATGTGCGGCTGTGTGTCCTGTTGACTGCTGCGTTCCCGATCCGGATCATGTAGAAAGTGAAGAAACACTCCTAAAGAAGAAAGGCATCATGCATCTTTAGTTTATATTACTAGTGTCAGAATATCAGATAGTTCTTAAAAAATAAGGTAAGTTTTGAGTCATAAACAACCATAAAATCTGAAAAACATTGCATGATATCTCAAATAATCATTGCCTAAAGTTTGTTATTCCAAAAACTGTTATTATATTTGTACCGCAAAATTAACATGGAGGATGTAGCTCAGCCGGTTAGAGCGCCTGATTGTGGTTCAGGAGGTCGTGGGTTCGAGCCCCATCTTCCTCCCTCCGTTAAAAAACTAAAGCGAAGTCTGTAAAGGCTTCGCTTTTTGCGTTTAATCAGTCAATTTATTTTATAATCACACGCTTCCATCGGTCAAAATTCCTGTCCATCTTTTCCCCATTTAGCGATTTGATGACCCATCTATTTTTATTGGAATTCAAATTAAATTCTATTATTGATTTATCCGGAAGGCTAATTTTATGTTTCAGTAATTTTTGATCTGCATTATGCTGCAATATAAAATCGCTCAGACTTTTTATTGTGCCCTGCCAATCTTTAACAAAGAGCAGAATCCCCATTTTATCTGTATTATAAACAAGGACTTTATCCTCAGTTCTTCCAGGAACAGAGAAAAACTGCCAATTGCCGACTATCAGCTCGGGCAGATAGCCAACGGGAACAGTAACCGGACTTTTTGCAACTGCAAATCCTTTGTAAATACCTGTATTGTTCTTTTTCTTGATTTTTGGGGGACCCTGAATATGAAAACACTGTTTTATATCAGTAGCCTGCGTGCTGTCATTCAAAATCAGTACAATAGGCCGCGGCACCAACTGCGAAATTTTACCACGCTGAACTCCCCCACCCGTCAGCAGCCAATCGGGGCCCTTCCAGTGAATTTCGGGGCTACTGTGCCAGCCATGCCCTATAAGATGAAGCGAACTGAGCGAATTTCTGTTATCAATCATATTCAGCAGAGAATCAGGCAAGCGATAAGGCAGCAACAATGCCATCAGCGACTGATGTGTGCTATGCGGCGATAATTCTTTAGATACAGGTATTCCTTTTTTCTGATAATACCAGGTCCGCATCAATGCAGTATGAGGATCAGCACTCAGATCAGACCATCCATGCCTGTGCAATTGACGACGGAAAGGCACAACGCGCTTAAAATCGATAGTTCCGAGAATATATTCATAATTCATCTGATCCAGAATTTTTCTGGCCTCCATCCTGATTCTTTCTGAGGGAGCATGTGCTTCCAATGTCAGCAGCGGAACAACAGTATAACCAAGATATGGTATCGAATTATACTCCCAAAATCCGTATTCCAACATCTCATGAAGTTGAGTAAAAAGAAATTTCTCCAACCTTTCCAATTCTTTTTGCTGATTTTCAGTCTCCTTCCCATAACTGTAAATCCAATATCGACGCAGATAACGCACCGATTCTTTCATGAGGATATGATTCTCAGTTTCCTTCAAAATTCCCAATGAACCGGGAGTTTTATTTTCAGGTTTTGGACTTTTTTCAATCAAAAGAACATCCAGCAGATGGACGACTGTGTTTGGATAAAGTCTGCTGCTGTCATTCCCAAAAAGGTAGAGAATATTAACAAGGATAATCTCACTGAAATCATAATCGCCATTAGGATTTAACAACCAGTTGGTACCGCTCCGGCCCCAAGGCTGAAGTCTGCAGAGATAGGCATTGACAGAGTCAAGCTCCTGACCTAATGCCAATTTTGCCAACAAAATTCTGGGGCTGTTTGTTTTTCCTTTGGTTTTCCAGTCGGCATCCATTTTTACTGAGGCAAAATCCTGAACAATCGGGTGTTTTGCCCAATCTTCGTTCTCGTTTAAATCCCGATTTTCTGCAGTCCTAAAATCAGTAAATATCTCAGTAGGAACTGACCTTTTGATACGGGCATTGCCAAAATAATAAGCACAGCTTTGCAGGCTAAGTAAGAAGAGCAGTACCGGAAAATATTTTACAATGTTCATTTAATTAAAATGATTTGAATCAATGAGGCACTTCAAAAATCATGTTAAGATTTTTTTATGTTGAACTTTTAATCTAAAAAATGTTTTGATTAAGTTATGTCTTAGTATTTTTAGATGAATTATTATATTTGTTAATACATATGTTCATATTAAAATTTAAAATATGCAAACACAATCACTGCGTGATGCAGCTATCGATGTCATCAAAACTTTACCTGTAGCAGCTTCTCTTGAGGAAATTGTATATCAGATTAATATTGTTGCTCAAGTTTTGGAGGGTCTGAAAGACAAACAAAATGCCAATGTTATTTCTACTGATGATTTGCTTAAAGAAACAGAATCATGGTTATAGTTTTTTGGTCTAATAAAGCAGTAACAAATCTTAAGACAATTAAAGATTATATAGCTATGGATTCAGCTTTCCATGCAAGAAGATTCATTCAAAATCTCATTAAATCTACAGAAAAATCAGCTATGTAGCTCACCTAATAGTGGAAAAAAGTGCTTGAATTTGAAAATTCAATTTTCAGTCATTTCAGACAGCTTAGTTACAAAGGCTATAGAATCATCTATGACTATGATGACTTACTTAATAATTTTACTGTTTTGGCTGTAATTCATAGCAGAAGACATTTTGATTTTAATTATTTGGAAAAATAATTTGTCCATTGTATTTGTAAAATCTTCCGTTGGAACAGACCTTCTAACAGGGTCATTGCCAAAATAATAAGCACAGCTTTGCAGGCTTAACATTAAGAATAGGAAGGAAATGTATTTCATTACAACTTTTTTAGCCTAAAATGAAAAATATTTCTAGAAAAACCTTTTCATCAGTTCCTTTGCCTCTTCTGACCAAGGCAGGTCTTTATCAATTACAGCCTGTAATGTTTTTTGTGCTTCAGCTTTGTTTTTACTGTAAACCAAAGTACAAATTGCTTTGTAAAAAGGGAAATAAGGATCTTCGTCTTCAAAATTCATTTCATCCTGATAAAGCTCCTGCAAACGAAACAGCGTAGAACAGGCCTCTTGAAATTTACCCTCGCGCATTTTTATAGAAATCATGCCCATGACGATATCGGTCTTTTTTGGAAAAGACTGAAGCAGCATTTCCAAAATATCCATTGACATACTGTATTCATGATTTTCGAAATACAATCTTGCCAGGGCAAAGAAATCGTCAAAATTAGAAGAGAGATCTGTGGCTGTTTTAAGATAAGGAATTGCTTTCTGATATTTTTTTAATGGAATAAAGCCGAAGGAAAGTATTTTGTATAAATCAACATCAGATTCTATGTATTTCTTGGACTCTTCCAAATAGGCAACTGCCATATCAGGTTCACCGCGAATCACTTCCAACACCAACAGCGATTTGAGCATCATGTACTTATTGACTATTTTAGAATTTGTCAATTGTGTTTTGAATGCCTTTTCCAGCTCGGCCCATTCAGTTTTCTGTCTCTCGGTCAAATCCATTTTGAAAGACTTGTCCATGCCAAATTTATCGACATTCGCAATCATAACTCCATAAAATAATTCGAAGAGTTTTGCGGCATTATAGCTCAATTTAGCTATTTCGGAATTTGGCTTTTGGGCAAGTACTTTTTCAAAAAAGCTCAGATCAGCTTTAATTATTGCATTTTCACCTAAAGTCTGCATTTGAATGATCATTTTGTAAATGACTTCCAATAATGCAGCGACGTAAATTTCAGGCAGTTCAGGATCCAGTGTAAATGCCTTTTCTATACTGTTTTTACTGCCAAGAGTATCCATCATCTGCACCTGATAGACTGCCAATTTTGCCCAACCCATGGCTACTTCCGGATTTCGTTCCGTATAGCTGCTCCAAAGTCCGGGAACATCGGGCATACGTTTTACTTCAATCAAAATATCTGTCATCTGCTCCAGATGTTCCAGATTAGACGGATTTAATTCATACAATTCAACGGCTTTATTAAAAGCCATTTGAAGATAAGACATCCCTGATTGGGGATCGTTTTTTCCTTTGTGTGCATAATAAATATCGCAAAGCAGATTTATATCAGTTTTATCTTTTTCATAACGCTTCAACAATTCATCGAGCGGCTGTCGTTTAACAGAAGCTGCAGGCATAGTAGTGATATCAAGCATTTTTGCATTGAAACTCACAATCATTGTGGCAGAAGCCTGTGGGAAAGGAATAACATTAATAAGCGCCTGTGTATCAGCTATAGAACTCAATATTTGTGTAAATCCTTTGAAGGAAAAGCCAATTAACAAAAGGAGCAGAATACTATTTTTCATATTATAATTATTGTTTGATACTTAATAGTTAACGTAATTATAGTCAAATTTATAAAAAAACGGGCGATTTAGTCACTTTATAAACAAAGGTTTTAACCGACTATTGCAGGGAACAAAATTTATACCTATATTAACGCTCCCAAAATTATTAATAAAACAAACTAAAAAAACTATGGCAAACGAAACATTAGCAGAACAGCTCGAAAAGCTAAAAGTTGCACTGAGTAAATGGGAAATAGAACTTGACGTTTACTCAAAATGGGCGCTACAAAACGATGGCGTTATCTCTGTGAGCGAGCAGCAGGAAATTGAACGACGAAAAACTGAAATAGTTGCCATCAGAACAAGAATTTCACAGATAGAAAAAGCTAAAGGACTACAGACATCTCAGACTGCTCCGGTACAGGATAATTCGAAAAAAGCAGCTGAAATAGGTATTACGATGGTGGACAATCCAGAATATCAGCGTGGATTTGCTTATTTACCTTTCAAAGGACCGGTAACCGGAAAACAATACAAAAAAGGAGATAAAATTGATCCTCAGGATTCAAAAGCGGTTTACGGCAGCGAAAAGGGGCCAACCTGGTGCAATCAGTTTGCTATGGACCTTGCCGGACAGGTAATGGGCAAAGAAAATGACCCTTTCCGCTTTTTGGACAAGGGCTATGCTACTACCGGAAAAATGAATGAGTATTTTAATGACCGCGACGATGTTTTTGAAGAAGTAAGCGATATGGAAAAGGCTTGGGAAGCAGCAAACAGCGGTAAACTGGTCTATTTGAGCGACAGCGGACATGTGGCTACCTGTATTCCAACCAAAGAATTGCAGACAAGAACAGACAAACAGGGCAAATCCTGGAAATTTGGAGAAGTAGTTCAGGCAGGAGCTTCTGTTGGAAAAATGTATTTAAACTATGCATGGTCAATCGATTCCTTCTCAAAAATTGAAATCTTCGTCTGTAAAAATAATGGCACTGCCGTAACCGGAGGTGGTGGCAACGGTCAAACTCAGGAAAACAACGGTGGAAAGCAGGAAACGACTCCCACTGAAAATGTAAATAACGGAATTAAGCCTTCAAGTACACTGGGTGCATCTGTAGGAAGTGGTGGAACCAATAAAAACAGCGATGTACTTTTGGTGCAGCAACTGCTCAACAAATCACTTTCTGCCGGATTGAACGAAGATGGGAAAATTGGTACTAAGACTATTTCAGCTATCAAAGAATTTCAACAGAAAAACTTTGGATGGGCAGATGGACGTATTGATCCGGGCGGACAAAGCTGGGGTAAACTTTCCGAAAATCAGAATCCGATTGATCTTAAAGCACTGTATGATGAGATTTTAAAAATAATCGCAAAGATTGGTCTCCAAAATATCATCAGCGGCAGTCTGGCAGATGCGCAGATAAAACTGTTAAATCAGGCGCTGAATTTGGCCAAACAATGGCTTTCTTCTAAAATTGATGCGCTGATTTTGCCATTAAAATCGGCAGTCGAAACTATTGCGCAACAGGCTGAGGACTATTTGAAAAAACATGCAAGCGACAATTTTCCAAAATTTGATAAAGAGGTAGGGTTGGATGTTCCAAAAATTTATCAGCAGACAAATACCAGCTGCAAGACAACTTCAGAGGAAATGGTCAATGCATTTTTCAAAAATAAAGGTATAAGCGGTTATGAAGTAGCACCTTTTAGCGGAGAAGGTTATGTTTCGATCGTCAAAGAAGATAAATCCAAAAAGAATGAGATTATCGGGACTGATGGAAAGGCTTACGATAGTTTGGAAAACAATGCATTAGACCTGCAGGATACAAAGGATGAGGCCATGGACTATGTAAATGAACATCTTGATTCCGGAATTCCTGTAGTTGTGGGTGTTGATCATACCTATAACGCGGTATTGCCCAGCCAAAAAACTGCCGTTGGCAACGGTGGTTCTGATAAGGATGTAACCGGATATAATTCAGACAAAACAACAGACCACTTTATTGTTATCACAGGCAAAGGTTTCGATGCAGAAAAAAATCTGCCATATTACACCTACAACGATCCAGGTTACAGAGACAAATCAGGAAATCTGAACCGATTATATCCCAAAACAATTGATGGTAATACCTTTTGGGTAGATGAAGATGATTCATCATCAGCAACTGCGGCAGATGGTTCTGCACGCCGTTATGTTTTAAGTGCAGTCTGTAAATATAAAAACGGTAAGTAATTTATGAAAACACTGAATATAATTGCACTAGCATCCATTATTGGCCTTAGCTTTTCCTGCGCAGGCGGAGAGAAAAATGCTGACAATGACCTGAAAAATGAAGAAATAAGCGAAAAATCGCCTGATAAAAAGCCTTCCGGGCTTCAGGCAGGTTTTTGGGTCAATGAAAAAACCAACAAAGGTTTGCCCAATGATATTGAGGTCAATTACCTTCAATTAAAAAATGAAGGTGACAAATGGAGTATCAGTATGCCCTGTGATATGGATATTTTTGAGTCAAAATTGGATAAAACTGAAGATTCTTTTAAGGCAAAAGGCTTCAATGCCAAATTGAATGGAGCAACTTTGGAACTCAATTTCGATAAGGATTTTGATTGTACGATCAATGACAAAAAAGCCTCTTATATCTTTGTTCCGGACTGTTCAAAAAAGGAACAGCTGGCAAATGCTGTCTATTTTTCCGGAAATTACAATTCCGATAAGGGAGAAATCATTCTGAGTGCCAATGGTGGAATAAAAGGCTGGAACAATTTCAAATCTTATCGTTTCAGCAACGTGGCAAACGCTCCGACTTTTGTTGTAACTGACGATAAAAATAAAGAAACAGCTTATATTATAGAGGCAAAAGATAAAAACTTTGAACTCTACGAAGTGTTGAATCAGGAAGAGGCTTTCGACCTCGAGGCTGAGCTAAAAAAAGGAAAAAAAATATTATCTTTGATCAGAAAATAGTTGATAACTGATTTTAATAATTGGCTTTGTTTGGATATTTTTAAAAGTAGCTTGTATATTTTGTAAAAAACATTTAAATTGCCGGTTCAAAATTTCAAACCAATTAAAATGGCAAACGAAACTTTAACAGAACAGCTTTCCAAACTGAAAGCAGCCCTGCTCAAATGGGATCAGGAGCTCGATAAATACATATCTTGGGCAAAATCGAATGACGGTGTCATTTCTGCCACCGAAAAAAAAGAAATTGACAGACGCAAGGCTGACATTAAAGCAATTGAAGCAAGAATTGCACAGGTAGAAAAGGCAAAAGGCCTTGCTTCTAAAACTATCTCAGCCTCTGTAGGTAAAGGCGGTACCAACAAAAAAGAAGATGTAATTCTGGTGCAGACGCTGCTCAATAAATCAGGCTACGGCCTTGCCGTTGACGGCG
>CAINVS010000414.1 GCA_903854205.1 uncultured Bacteroidota bacterium
CGTTAGTAATTGAAACAAAATTACAATTATATATTTGAATTTAGAAACACTAAAAACCTTAAATGATACGAATCATCATTTTTGGAAGTGTAAAATGACAAGCATTTAACCTTTAAAAATAGCTATTATTTGAAGTCCTATAATCTGCTGGAAAATATACTTTTTTGGCCAACTTTTTTATCGGATAAAAGTTTAAACAACTTTCTGAAAGGAAAAACTGTGCTCATCAGCGGTGCCAGTTATGGTATCGGAGAGGCACTAGCTATGCGGCTATCCTCATCTAGTTGCAGACTGATCTTGGTTGCAAGAACGGAAGAAAAACTATTGGAAGTTCAAAAAAAAGTTCAGGAAAATGGGGGCGATGCAGATATTTTTGCTGCCGATCTTACAGTAGAGGCAGGCCTCGATAAACTGATTGCTTATATTTCATCAAAACCCAAAGGGATCGATATTTTCATCAACAATGCCGGAAAGTCTATACGGCGCTCGATTTATGATTCGCTTGACCGCTTTCACGATTTTCAACGGACAATGGCACTCAATTATTTTGCTCCGGTAAAACTGCTGCTGTTTTTGATTCCTATATTGGAGAAAAATAAGGGGCAGATTATAAATGTTTCAGCTGTGAATGTGCTTATGGTTCCTGCACCGAAATGGGCGGCTTATCAGGCATCCAAAACAGCTTTTGATCAGTGGATGCGGTCAGTTTCGCCTGAGTTGGAAGTAAAAGGAATAAGCACAACTGCCATTTATTTGCCATTGGTCAGAACCCGTATGATAGAACCTACAGCCGCTTACAGTAAAATGCCTGCAATGCAACCCGAACATGTAGCGAGGATTATTGCAAAATCTATTTACAAAAAAAGACGTATATTTATACCTTGGTGGGCAATGTTTGGGATATTGGGATCTGTAATTTTCAGAAGATTGTGGGAATGGGCAGTGCCCATAAATTTGAAAAATAAATAATATGCGTATATTTACACGCGCAGCCTGCGTACAGATTTGACAACTTTTTAAAAGTTGTCAAATCTATGCGCGCCTGCAGGTGCAAATGAAGAAATGATTAACATATGAATCTGATTTATAAATTATACAAAATACAGTTATTCAGCATTCTCGGAATTTTCCGAGTGCTGTTGTCTATTCTGAAAGAAGGTGTCAATCTGACAACCCTCTTGGCTTGGGCTGCACGGACACATGGCAATAAAACGGCAGTGGTGGATGAAAACGAAACGCTGACTTACAGGGAATTGTATTCGCAGACGATGGAATTATCGGCTGCTATAAAGCAGAGATATCCCAAAACAAAGTTAAAAGCGGCAATTATTGCCAAAAACAGTGCGGAGCTTTTAAAATTAATTTTTGCGCTTTCCCGTTGCGGCGCCGATGTTTATCTGTTAAATGTAGAAATTAAACCCGAGCAATTTCAGCGCCTGCAAGATAGATTTGTATTCGATTTGGTCATTTGTGATAATGATTTTTATCCGGTTTTGGAAAGCGCAGAGTGTGGTGCTGAATTCCTTAAAATGTCTGAACTCGGCACTTTGCTGTTACCCGAAAAGTTGAAGCTGAAAAGAGCTTATCGGGGCCAACTTATTGTACTCACAGGCGGAAGTACTGGCGATCCAAAAGCTGCTGCACGAAAGCCCTCCCTTTTTCATTTTTTGAATCCCTTTTTTGCGCTGCTGCGCGATGTTGAGTTGGATAAATACCGCTCTGTTTATGTGGCTACACCAATTTATCACGGATTTGGTGTTGCGGCAGTTATCACGGGCATGGCTTTGGGAGCAACCCTTTTCCTGCGCCGCCGTTTTGATGCCGCTGAGGCCTGTGCATTTGTTGCTAAAAATAACATTGAAGTCATCACCTTGGTGCCACTTATGCTAAAGCGAATGTTACAGCATTCAGCAGAAAGTCTTGCAGCAGTGCAGGCTTTTCTTACCGGTGGCGCTCCACTAAGTCCCGATGTAGTGGTCCTTACTAAAGAAAAAGCAGGTAATAAACTATTTAATCTTTACGGTACTACTGAGGCCGGTTTCTGCATTTTGGCCAAGCCGGAAGATCTGAAATGTTCCATTATCACTATCGGAAAGCCTGTGAAGGGTGTAAAGCTTCATATTTTGGATAAAAATGATAGGCCTGTAAAACAGGGAGAAATTGGAAGACTCTGCATAAAAGCGGCCTGGTCGGTCAAGAAATCTGAGTTTATTGAAACAGGCGATTTGGGCTATATTGACATGGAAGGACTGATTTATCTTCGTGGCAGAATTGATGATATGATTGTCTCCGGCGGAGAAAATGTTTATCCGCTGGAATTGGAAAACATTCTGCTGCAGCACCCGGATGTTGATCAGGCTGTGGTTTTGGGTATAGAGGATCCTGATTTCGGTCAACGCCTGCGGGCTATTGTTCAGCCGCAAAAAGATTCAGCTGTCAACTGTGAGGAACTGATGTTCTGGTTGAAACAAAGAGCTACACGTTATCAGATGCCCAAAATTATAGAATTTAAAGAAATTGCTTTTTCCGAATTGGGGAAGGTGAATAAAAAGAGTTTAATTCAGAATTA
>CAINVS010000415.1 GCA_903854205.1 uncultured Bacteroidota bacterium
ATTTACAACTCATTCCTAAACTGCGACTTGATTTTTTGATTCTTTTTTATCAAGAAAAAAGAATGCCTCCGGCAGGATGAGATGATCAAAGATGCCGCTCCGAAGGAGCTCTATTTAATATTCGCCCTTTGGGCTACAAAGATATCGCCCCATTGGGGCTGAAAAAAGAACAGGTCTCCTACGGAGCTTTCATCTCAACGGCATTTCATGCCTAAGAACAGCTCGCCCCGAAGGGGTTTTGTCTTTGGCAAAGCCGAAAGCTCCGAAGGAGTTGAAAAGCCCCTCTTTAAAAATTTTCAATTTTAAGAGAGGGGTTGGGGTGAGTCAAAATATTTTTTTCAAGACCTTTAGGTCGCAGGATAACAGCACCTTACTGCCCAAAATTTTAATTTTGAGCAAATTACAAACCTAAAAAACAAAAAAGCCGACAAATTGCCGGCTTCATAATTAATTTCATTGACAGAAATCAATTATTTGTTTTTGGCCAATGCTTCCATTTCTTCACCAAATTTGATGAAATCTGTAAACAATTTACCCTCATTAGGGCAGTTTTTACCGAAATATGCATTCAGGATTTCCATCTGTTTTTTCTGTTTTACTTCAGGTTCTGGATTTTCCCCAAGAATTTTAACCAAGTCTTCGTCTATTGCTTTTTTGGTTTCTTCAGTTTCTCCTGTATCCGCTTTATTCATACATTCGCCGAAGTTATTCATTTTTATCATGGAGTCCCCTGCTTTACTCATTACTTCCATTGGCTCTTTGCTGTTTTTAGCTTCGGCCAATAAAGGTTTTACTTCATCCAGAAATGTTTTGAGTTCTGACCCATGATTTTTAAGGCACTCACAGCCAGCTTTAGAAACTTTATCCAATTCATTTTTACTGATGTCACTCAACTTTGCGATATCGGCATTTTCTGAAGCCTCATCTTTAGTTGCTTCTTTGCCTTCTTTTTTCTCTTTGTTATCAGCGCTAATGCAAGAAGCAAGGAAGAAAATTGCCAAAAGCATTAAAGACAGGTTTTTTGTTAATGTTTTCATTTTTTAATATATAAATTGTTATAAAATTAGGCAAAGATGATACTTTATTCAATATCTAAACAGAAAAGCCATCACTTTTTCTGTGACGGCTTTTCTGTTATAATAAATCTTCCAGGTTTGAAGATTATTTTTTCTTGCGGAGATTTTCCATTTGCTCACCAAATTTGATAAAATCTGCAAAGATTTTAGCTTCACTTGGGCAGTTTTTGCCGAAATAAGCATTCATGATTTCCATTTGTTTTTTCTTCTCAGCGCCACTTTCAGGATTTTCGCCAAGAATTTTTTTCATGTCTTCTTCCAGTGCTTTTTCAGTAGCTTCGTCACCTTTAGGCTCTACATCTTTGAAACACTCGCCGAAATCTTTCATTTTCATCATAGATCCCATGAGCTTGCCCATTACTTCCATTGGATTTTCAGATTTTTCAGCATCAGCCAAAAGTGGTTTGGCTTCAGCCATAAATTCCTGAAGGCCTTTGCCGTGTTTTTTCAAACATTCGCAACCTTTTTTCGATACTTCGTCCAATGCTTTTTTACTCACATCGCTCAATTTAGCGATATCAGGATTGCTTGAAGTAGGGTCACCTGCACATGAAGTCATAAAAATAACCGCAGTGAACGCAGCAAGGAGTGTTTTAGTTAAAGTACGCATAAGTTAAATTTTAAAGGGTAATTTAATAATAAGTATATTGAAATTTTTTAAGCTTTTTTTGTCGAGATTCACATTATTCTGAATCTATTGTACCTTCGGTATTAACCGAATAGGTGGTTTTTTCTTCTTCTGACCAATTTCCTGCTGTAACGGTTTTAAGGATATTATTCTTTTTATCAACTTTTAGATCTGAATACATTGTTGATCTTGATGTACTGATGCTCATATCCTTGTTTATCGTAAAAGAACCTTTCATTTGATTGCACATTGCATTTGCCTCATCTGAAGTTGTACATGAGCCCAAATCACTGTTCACAAAAAAATAAGTCCCTCCTTGGGTTAACAAAGCCTGATCTATCCATTCACCTGTTTCAGAAATTGTTATTAAATAGTATCGTACAATTTCGCTCTTATTTGAAACATCATCTGCAAACCTACTTTCAATAATATAGGCTGTGCCGCCTTTTTGGTTGTATGTAAATTTACAAAAAGCAAATGATTTCATGGAAGTACCCGGTCCCAAAGTATTTATTTGTACCAAAAAATCACAGGATGTAACTGATTGAAAGATCTCATTAATCACATTTTCCGACAAGCGCATTTTACTGTTTCCGGGTTTTACCAGCTCGTTAAGGCTAATTTTTTTAGCAATCGGGGCCTTTACGCTAAGACGTGCAGCTTCTTTTTCCCATTTACTTTGCGCCGAAACAGAAAACGAAAGCGATAGAGTTGAAACAGCAAATACCAACAGCGTTTTTGTTAAAGCACGCATAGTTTAATTTATTTATAAGGTATAAAATAATAAACAAAACCGCAAAACACTACACAGGGTATTGTTTTGCGGCTACGTTTATGCAACTTTACTGACTAGTTGCCACCCAAAGATTCTTTCATCATTTTTTCTACTTCCTGATAAGCAGGACAAGCTTTCATCTCTTCTTCCATTTTCTTTTTCTGCTCTTCAGTTTTGCCTTCATCTAATTTCTGGCATTTCTCCATTTTGGCTTTGTACTTTTCTTGGATTGCATCCATTTTGGATTTGTCATCTTTGACATCTTTAGCTTCTTTCATCATAGAAAGCATTGTGTCTGCACATTGGCAAACTTCACTGCCACCACCACAAGAGGTGAAAAGGAAAGCAGAAACTGCAACGGCCATCAGAGTTTTTGTTAAAGCACGCATAGTGTTTGAATAATTAAAAGGTAAAAAAATAATAATTTGATAACCGCAGACATGACCAATAAACTATTATACCGGATTTTGTTTGAGGTCTAAGGTTTTATCCCGTATGGATTGATCACAAAATTAAGGATATAAATCTAATTTATATGACCTTAGGCATTTTTTTCAAATTTTTTTTTTGTCAATTAGTAGTCAAGTTATCTTAGCCACCAAATAAAGTCAGATAACATCGTAGTTTCGAGATAGAAATTGCAGCGAAGAATATAACCTAATAATACAAAATAAAAAAAATATTGAAACTGTGACAAACGTCACTAATCACAAAAGCAAAGCATCCTACCTTTGTATTATCAAATAGAAAATATTATTACTAAAATATTAAAGTCATGAAAGTAGAACAGATTTATACCGGCTGTTTGGCAGAAGCTGCCTATTATATCGAAAGTAATGGCGAAGTTGCTATTATTGATCCGCTTCGCGAGATTAAACCCTATATCGAACGAGCTGAAGAGAATGGCGCCAAAATCAAATTTGTTTTGGAAACACATTTTCATGCCGATTTTGTATCGGGTCATATTGACCTTGCAAAGAAAACAGGAGCCAAGATTGTCTTTGGGCCTACTGCTCAACCTAACTTTGAAGCGCATGTTGCCACAGATGGGGAATTTTTGAAATTAGGTAATGTTTCAATTGTTGTGCTGCATACGCCCGGCCACACGATGGAGTCGAGTACCTTTCTGCTCCGCGACGAAAACGGCAAAGATATTGCCATCTTCACCGGTGACACTTTATTTATAGGTGATGTAGGGCGTCCCGATCTTGCGATAAAAACAGATCTGACCCGAGAAGATCTCGCAGCTCACCTTTTCGATTCATTGCGTAACAAAATTATGCCGCTTGCAGACGGAGTGATCGTCTATCCGGGTCATGGAGCCGGTTCTTCCTGTGGTAAAAAAATGAGCAAACAGACTCAGGATACGCTGGGCAACCAAAAACTTTTCAATTATGCACTTCGTGCAGATATGACTAAAGAGGAATTTGTCAAAGAAGTAACTGACGGTTTGGTCGATCCTCCTCAGTACTTCCCCAAAAATGCCGTCATGAACAAAATGGGCTATGACAGCGTTGAAGAAGTTATGCAGCGCGGACTAGTTGCCCGTGACCTGGAAGAATTTATCTCACTTGCCGATAGTCAGGATGCTTTGATTTTAGATACAAGACCAAACACAGTTTTTCCTAAGTCTTTTATTCCCAATTCTATCTTTATTGGCATTGATGATAACTTTGCGATGTGGGTTGGCGCTCTGATTACCGATTTAAAACAGCCGATTCTGTTTATAGCTGAACCGGGCAGAGAAGAAGAAGTGGTTACCCGCCTGGCACGTGTAGGATATGACAACGCACTGGGTTACCTGAAAGGTGGCTTTAATGCTTGGGTGAATGCCGGCAAAGAAACTGATACACTGCCTGAAATTTCAGCAGAAGAATTGGAAAAGTTATACAAAGCAGGAAAATTAAACATTTTGGATGTTCGTAAAGAGAGCGAATTTGAAGCGGAACATATTATAGGTGTCCAGAATTTTCCGCTCGACTTTATCAATAAAAACATGGCTGAAATTTCTCCTGAAAAAACTTACTACGTACATTGTGCAGGCGGATACCGTTCCGTAATTGCAGGTTCTATTCTGCAGTCACGCGGATTCAAAGTTGTGAATGTTCAGGGTGGTTTCAAAGCAGTCAAAACAACTGATTTGCCAACTACGGAGTTACACGAGCAGAAAACGGAACTGTAGATTTGATGTGGTGATGTGATAATATGATGATGTGTTGATGTCAGCTTTGTCTTAAAATCTTAATCTGTTATAGCTTCAGCGAACCGCAACATTTTTCAATAAGTACCAAGTACTCTGTAACAGGTACCCTCTACCAAATATCATTTTATAAAATCAATTTTTAATTAATAATAACTATGAGCTACAAAAACCTTGCGCCTGTTGAATTTAAAGCAGCCTTTGAAAATAATCCGGATGCAGTAGTTATAGATGTAAGAACTCCCGTTGAGATTGCCTCCGGTAAAATTCCCGCTGCGCTGGAAATAGATTTTTTTGCAGCCGATTTTGCAGAAAAAGTACAGAAATTAGATAAAAGTAAAGTATATTTCATGGTTTGCAGAAGCGGAAACCGCAGCGGTCAGGCCTGCGCCATGATGTCACAAAGCGGTTTTAAAGAACTGGTCAACCTTGCAGGAGGAATGATGGCCTGGGAAGTTGCCGTTAGATAATTTTTATAAAATAAGCTAGATTTAAGATTATTCCTAATCTAAAATCTTAAATTTAATCCCCCCTATCTCAAATCTAAAATTATGGAGCAGGAAAAATACAGTATGCCGCGCATTGGCGACAAAGCCCCGGATTTTGATGCAATTACCACTACCGGTAATATCAAATTATCAGAATACAACAAAGGACATTGGGTGGTCATGTTTTCGCATCCGGCCGATTTTACTCCGGTATGTACCACTGAAATGTCTTCATTTGCTCAAAACCATGACTTTTTCCGCAAGCACAATACCAAACTGATGGGCCTCAGCATTGACAGTATTCACTCGCATTTGGCTTGGGTGAATAATGTTCATGAAAAAACCGGAATATTGTTCGATTTCCCTATCATTGCCGATCTCGATATGAAAGTGGCTCATCTCTACGGTATGCTTCATCCGGGTGCAAGTTCTACAGCTGCTGTTCGCGCTGTATTCTTCATCGATCCTGCGGGATTCATCCGACTGATCATGTATTACCCTTTGAATGTAGGCCGCAATATGGAAGAAATCAAAAGAGTATTGGTTGCTATGCAAACTGCCGATGAGAACAAATGTGCCATGCCTGTTAACTGGGTCAAGGGCGATAAAGATATCGTTCCGCCGCCTAAGACTTTGGTTGAAATGCAGGAACGTATTGACATGGACAGTAATACTGCCGAAAAAATTGACTTCTATTTGATTAAGAAAAATTTTTAAATGGTAGAGGGTAATAAGTAGAGAGTAGTAGGTATGCAGTATTGTACTCTACATTACCTGATTATTATGTAGAAGTAGAAATTAAGTGCGTTTTTTAGTACCCTCTACTCTCTTCTCTCTACCCAATACTCTCTACTCATTTTAGGATAGGTCATACTCTCTACTCTCTACCCAATACTCTCTACTCTCTACCCATTACTAATAAACCAAATACAATATGAACCCAATATTTATAGTAACACTCGTTGCTGTCGCCGTGGTTTTCTTTATGGCTTTCAAAGGTGTAAAGCTAAACAACTGTTATGAAAATACAGATGTAAAAGGCTTTAGCGATAAATTAAAAAATGAAATGGATGTAGTCCTTATAGATGTCCGTACTTCCGCAGAGGTAGCAAGCGGCGCTATCAATGGAGCTATCAACATTGATGTAAGTGCAACCGATTTTAAAGAAAAAATCGCAAAACTGGATAAAGAAAAAACCTATTTGGTCTATTGCCGCAGTGGTGCCCGAAGTGCCCGTGCCTGCAGTATCATGTGTGAGGGCGGTTTTACCAAATTGGTAAATCTGCAGGGCGGATATATGGCCTGGTCGGCAACAGTCAAATAATTTAATTTAAAGCTTTTAAATGATTAGCTTCGTAGACTTAAGTTTTCGAATCAGCATACTTATGCACCTTAGTACTTTACAAGTATAAAATTATGGAAAAAGAACATCCGATCCTCGAAATCTTAAACAATTGGCAGCTTTGGCTCATCGCCTCTCTGACCTTGGGCTTGGCACCTTTCACTCCAGAACCGCATATTATTGCTGACCTCCGTTGGGTAATGGGTGGCGCGGTAGGTATGCAGGCAATCAACTGGCTTGATCTTTTCATGCACGGAACACCATTCCTACTGCTTTTTAGATCACTGATTATCCTTTTTGTGCGTAGCAGAAAAACAGCTGCTGCTGATAAATAAATAAACAACAATAAAAAAATTACAGTTATGAAAACATCATTCAAAGATATCATCAACAGCGACAAACCGGTTCTTGTAGATTTTTGGGCAACCTGGTGCGGACCTTGTATTGCAATGGCGCCTATTTTAAAAGATGTGGCTCAAAAAGTAGG
The DNA here is from genome assembly GCA_903854205.1 of uncultured Bacteroidota bacterium. GTDB lineage: Bacteria > Bacteroidota > Bacteroidia > Chitinophagales > Saprospiraceae > Saprospira. The sequence goes on from CAINVS010000415.1 coordinate 6,997, forward strand.
CGATTCTGCCCGCATTGTCAAAATCGACGTGGACAAAAACGAACAGGTTTCTGCTCAATACAATATTCAAAGCATACCTACGATGATCCTATTCAAAAACGGCAAAGTATTGTGGAGAGTCTCCGGAATGCAGTCTGCGCATCAGTTGCTTACGGTCATCAACGAACATATGTAAAAGATTCTAACAGAAAAACTGTAGGACTATAATGACAAAAGGCAAATTGCAGCACACTGTAATTTGCCTTTTTGTTGCTATTAACAGATCTGTTGTGATAAATTTAAAGCCCCACTCTCATCAAAATGATTAGAATGGGGCTTTATTGCTAAATGCACAAAAACTTCAATTAAACTATCTTTTTACGACGCGTTCAACTGCAGATGTTTTTGTTATTTTATCTTCCAGTATCACGGTATAAAAACCTGCATCCAAACTTTCGAGATCCAATGTTATTCTGTTAAATTGTGAGGCCTGTGCTAAACTTGTCTTTTGGAAAACTAATTGCCCCAAATTATTGACAATTTTAATACTCAGCTTTTCAGCATCTCCACTTTCAAAATCAATATTAAGAATACTTGAGAAAGGTTGAGGGTAAATGTTATGAATAAAAAGTTTTCCTTTCAATTCGAAGTTCTCTCTGCTTACAGTTTTAACTGTAGAATAAGATTCCAGTCCATTAGTATCCATATGCTTCAATCGATAATAAGAAACATTTGGTAATGGATTAAGATCCTGTGTTGAATAATTACTAATAGATCCTGAGTTAACAGTAATTGATGAAGTTGTAACTGTTTGAAAAGTTATGGCATCCGTACTTCTTTCAACTGTAAAAGACTCAATACTGTAATCCTTAACTGTACTCCAATCTATTGCATTAAAATCAAGTAATTCCAGATCAAGAAGAACTATTCCGGATGTAGAAAAATTCCAGGCACAGATATCACCCGCTTGACCGTCAACTGCAATAAAATAGGTCTGTCCAATTGTAAGACCCACTAAAGAAAGAGGTGATGTTCCAACTGCACAGCCTAAAAAGCCATTAGCTGCAGTTGGTGCCAGATTCATAGCTGCGCAAGTTCTCCAAACACCAAATTGAGCCTGTCCTGACTCGCCATTATTACAAGTAATATTATCAATCTCAAGAGTAGCACTGGTTGCTGTAGGTGTAAAAGAATAAAATACTGTATTCTCATTGGAAAACCATGTCCCTCCTACACAAAGAGTAGAATTGAAATTACTGGGTGGAGCTGAGGGAGAGAATGAATTTGGCAACCCGCCCAAATTGCAGCCATTTTGTGAGGCTGGAGTAGCTGTGGCGCAATTGTCATTAGCAGGGGCAGATGCATAGCCCTTCAAGTCGGCAGTAATAGAAAACGGATTTGTAGAATAAATAAAGACATATAAGTCATTTAAATATCACTACCTGAAATCATAAGTCGTACCCCTCAGCTGAGTCAGCAGATTTTGCGGCTCATCGGTGGCGATGGCGCGGCCTTCAATTTTTGGTGAAATCGGAGAATTTTCTTTCAGATCCGCATATCATGATCCCGAATAATCGGGGAAAACCATCAAAACTTGTCTGGTCATTTATGGCAAGACCATCAAATCCCTACAAAATCAACAGTCTGTACAGATTTATTTGTCTTTCAGCGTCAGAATAAAGTGCAAATTCGACAGCATATTTTCCGGGTTTTATGGAAAGAATTTGATGACTGTCTTTATATTCTTCGGGTGCAGCGCCATGATCACAAGAATTCATGAGCAGCACTTTTTTATCTTTGAGATCCCATTCAAACAAGCATTCCCAGATTAAACCTTCAATTGAACTTTCTTCAATAAAATCATCGGCCCCACTCAGGAACATCATTTTTTGGGGCCAGTAGGCAATGTTATCATAGGTAGAAGAAATTGCAAAAGCTGTACCTCCTTTAAGCTCAAGAAGAACAGCATGAACATCTTCATCCAAACCCATTTTACAGAGTTTATCATAATCGCTCACCGGAATTTCGGTATCGAAATCATCATTAATAAGAAATTGATCCTCACCTATTATGAGGTCAATATCAGGATCATCCTCGTCGCCTGGTGGCAAAGGGATATAAAAACCCTTCCACTCCACTGCTAAAGAAAGCGGCAAAAGCAACGGAGGGGCACCGGAATAGTCAAACCATTCCAAATTTGAAATATCTGTCATTATTTGACTTTAAACAATGAGAATTTAACGCCAAGCGCAAATAAGTCCGCCCATGAGGGCAAGCGAAACAATCCAATAACCACTATTGATGGCAATGTAATTGAATCCGCGGCGCTCATAAAGTGCTTGTGTGGCAATTATGGGCATGACAAACAATAGGCCTGTAATTGTGCCGTGCAAGGCACCGTGTCCAAATGATCTGAACTTATCGCCATGAACTTTCATGAAATTTGCGAGCTCTTGTGCTGCCGGAGAATCAGGATTGCCCATATTAGGCTCGCCTGCAAAAAGGGCAAAAACACCTGTCTGATGAACTACCATTGTGGCCAGAACAAAGGCTATAAGAAAATTAAAGAAAAGGGAAAAACCTATGATCAGCATCATATTGGCGCCTTTGGCTTTCTCGTCAGTTAAATCAGAGGCTCTCATCCAAGCCTTGCCAAATACTTTGGGATTAAACCAAATAAATCTGATTAACAATGGAATAAGTGCTGATAAAATTATAGCCAAAAAATTTACCGGATAATTCATAATGGTTTGGGGGAAAGTTTTGCTTGAATAATTAAGAATACCATTACAAATATAATGAAAGTAGATTATATAATCCACTTTTTCATAATTCAGTAAAAAAGCCCTTCATTGGAAGAGATTTAAACCCAAATTTGTAATTTTCTAATAAAAAAAAGAAATTACAATTGAGATTTATAATTATTTAAAAATAAATAAGAATTATGAAACTAGAATAGGCAGAACTACTTTAAAAGTAGTTCCCACATTTAGCGTACTTTTAAACCCTATTTCTCCTCCCATCATCTCGACATAACGCTTTACAATAGTTAGTCCAAGCCCTGTTCCCTGTATATTTGAGGCATTAGCTGCCCTGAAAAATCTTTCAAACATATGTTGCTTATCTTCATCCGGGATTCCAATTCCTTGATCTGTAACCTCAATTTTTAAATTTTCTTTAGTACAAATAGTTTTTAAAGAAACATCTTTTCCAATCGGTGAATACTTTATGGCATTCGACAGGAGGTTGATAAGAATATTCTTAAGTAAATGTTTATCTAATTTTATAGTTATTTCTCCTTTGTGATAAAATTTAACAATTTGATTATTAGATAGTAAAGGTGTTAATTCATCAAGGAGCGTGAAAATAAATTCGTTTATCGTAAATTGCTCAGGTGCACTGTTGATTGTACCCGATTCAATTTTTTCCAAAGAAAGAAAATCGTTAAGAATATTTGTAAGATTTTGAACGGAAGACTTTATTCGTACAACATGTTTAAATCTTTTTTCCTGTTCAGAAGATTCTGTATATCTTTCCAATAATGAAGCGGATGAAAGAATAGAAGTAAGCGGTGTTTTGAATTCATGAGATGCCATAGAAACAAACCTAGACTTAAGTTCACCCATTTTGCGCTCAATCTCCAATGATTTTTTCAAACCTTCATGGGCGATGTTCAATTCATTAGTTCTATCAAGAACTAATTGTTCTAAGTTTGCATTTAACTCCTGAAGTTCTTCTTCTTTTTTTCTTAGCTTATTAATGGTCTCATGACGTTGAATTGCATATCTTATAGAGCGGTCAAGTAAATCAGGTTTTAGGTCTGTTTTTATAAGAAAGTCGGCTGCACCTGCTTCCATAGCCTCAAAAGCTAACTCACGATCATCTTGTCCTGTGAGCAAAATGAGCGGAGCCGTATTTTCCCTAAAACTCATCTGCTTTATAATTTGTAAGCCGGTTTCTTTTCCCAACCTATAATCAAGCAGATAAAGATTATAATCATTTTTTAGGATAGCTTCCAAACCATCCTGGTAATTTGAAACCCAATCCAACTCATAAGATTTACCGGGTATATCGCTAAACGTATCCTTAGTAAGGATATAGTCGTCTTCATCATCCTCTATTAGTAATATTTTTATTTTTTCTTTCATTTTCAAATTGGTGCTGAATTAACTAATCTTCTCATTTAACAACTATAGAATAGGGAATTGAAACAATTTCAAACCAATATTTGCTAAAACTTTTGACAACTTCTACCATACTGTTAAAAGAGACAGGTTTGGTGATATAAGAATTTACACCCAAATCATAGGTTCTTAAAATATCTTCTTCAGCTTTAGATGTTGTTAGTATTACAATTGGAATACTTTTCAGTTGTGGGTTTTTTTTAATTTCCTTAAGAACTTCTCTTCCGTCTTTTTTGGGCATATTCAGATCCAACAATATAAGACCGGGTTTAGGGTAAAGCTCTTTGTCTGAAAATCTACCTCGATTTAGGAGAAAATCCATAACTTCTTCACCATTTACAACAAAATGTAAGGGATTTATTAAACGGCTTTCTTCCATCGCATCCTGTAGCAGCATGAGATCCTCCTCGTCATCATCGGCAATAAGAATAGGGATTGTTTTGGAATTCTTAGTTTCCATAAAATTATTATGCTTTAGTTAATTCAAAACAATATTTGACTAAAATATTGATGTTTAAAAATATTAAAATTTATCAATCTGATTTCATCTTAGGCTGATTTATCGGCAAAGACACTATAAAAGTAGTACCTATGTTTAAACTGGTTTCTACATCTATATCCCCACCATGAAGGGCAGTAATTCGTTTACAAATAGCGAGACCGATGCCGGAACCTTCATATTTTCTACCTTCCAGACGCTGAAAGATTTGAAAGATTTTGTCTTTATATTGCTCTTCAAATCCAATTCCATTGTCTTCTACGTATATTGTTACCAAATTTTCAGCGCTAACAGTGGTATCACTTTTTGATTTTCGGGGCTCAATAACGGCATGTATCCTGATTATTGGAGGTATTGTATCCTTGCGAAATTTTATAGCATTAGAGATTAGGTTCTGAAACAACTGTCTCATTTGAACAGGTTCTGCCTCAATAAACGGCAAATTTCCTATTTCGACAGTAGCTTTAGTACTGTCTACCAAATAGTCCAAATCTACCATTATATCTTTTAAAACAGCATTCAAATCAACTAATTGAAACGTTTTGGTGTGAGTAGAAATTCTCGAAAAAGAGAGCAGATCATCAATGAGATTCTGCATTCTATCGGCTGCATAGACCATGCGCTCCAAATAATTGGCGCCCCTCTCACTTAGACGGGCTGATTCACGTTTTAACCTGTCCCCAAATGCTCTAATTTTACGAAGCGGCTCCTGAAGGTCATGTGAAGAAACATAAGCAAAATCTTGTAATTCACTGTTACTCCGCTCCAATTCCATTGCATAGCGACGTACCTTTTCTTCTGCATTTTTTTGGGCAGTCATATCGTGAAGAATGCCGGTATAAATTATATGGTCATGCAATATACTCTCACTAATACTCAAGTGTATAGGAAATCTTGTTCCGTCTTTTTTTTTAGCGATAACTTCGCGGCCTATACCAATAATTTTCTGATCCCCTGTTTCCTTGTAATTTTCCAAATATTCATCGTGATTGCTGTGATAGGGCTCCGGCATGAGCATTTTAATATTTTGCCCAATTACTTCATCGACATTATAACCAAAAAGTTTTGCAGCCGCAAAGTTTATAGTTTCTACAATTCCCATGCGGTTCATAGTGATTATACCATCAGCTGCAGTATTTATAATTGCCTGCAGCCTAGACTCTTTGTCTTCAATTTCAGCTTTTAATAAAGATTCGAAACTCTGTGCCTGAACGACAACTAACTTGTAGTCTTCTTTTGGAACTTCAGTAATTATCAACATAAATCTTTCACCGGAAACTAAGGTGAAAACGGCGTTAGTGTTTATCTCAGGAACTATGAAATCTTGAAAAAGCTCAGGTAAAAGAGTTCCGGTAAGTGATCCTTCAAGGAGCCCTACTTTTTCATAAAATTTCTGATTGGCATCCACAATTTCCAGGTTCGAACCTTTTACAAGAATAATTCCTACTGGGAGATGTCGGTAAGCTTGATCAATATTCATTTAAACAATTATTTAAGGTTTGATTCCAAAACTATGATTTTTTATCTATAAATAAAAATAAAATTCTTAAAATAAGTTAATATCA
>CAINVS010000416.1 GCA_903854205.1 uncultured Bacteroidota bacterium
AATTTATATTGAGTACATGTAGAAATTCTTTCATCTTTCCACTAAAAAGAAAAACAGCTGCCCGATTTCCCGAACAGCTGCGCTTTAAATTTTAATAACAGAACAAGGCCCCATTGGAGAAGAATTTCGCCCTTATTGCTTTAACTGCAACCCTGTAAGGGCGTTAGTCGAAGGCGAGGCGGGCTTGTCCCCTCGCCAAACATGAATTCATTTTGTTAAACTATTTTCCGAAAGGGAAATCTTCTTTTCCTGCTTGCTTTCAAGTATATTGTTTAGGAACTTCATTGCTTAGATTTTTTGAGCATGTTTTCCAGCTGTTCAGCATCAGCCAGATTAACAGTATTTCCCAGCTCTCATGGTTTATTGATTGACGATACGATTTGTAGGTTAGTAAAGCTAATAAGTGCAAAAACCTTTTTTTCTGTTTTTTTAACTCTGCTGTGTATATTATCAAGGCCAAATCTAAGTATCATTTTTTTGTCAGTTTACTTGATTTTGGTTAATTTAAATAGAATTTAAGTAAGTAAACAAAGTGGAAAAAAATAAAAAAAGCGGAGAAAAGTAAGCTTTATGCTCATTTTCTCCGCTTTAGTTTGTGTTGATAAAATATTTTATTCTGAATATTCTTTTGCTGTGTTCAGCTCTCCTTCTGAACGTGCAATGACGGCAGAGGCAAGACAATTGCCCAAGACGTTTACTGAAGTACGGGCCATATCCATGAGCGCATCGATGGCCAAAATAACACTGGCTTTTTCCGGATCAAGACCCATACTTGCAACTGTACCGGCCAAAATTACAAAAGATGCTCCGCGCACGCCCGCTACGCCTTTACTTGTAAGCATCAGTACCAGACAAATCTGAATCTGCTGCCCAAAACTAAGATCTATCCCTGACATTTGCGCTACAAAAACTGCAGCAAGTGAAAGGTATAGTGTGGTCCCATCCAAATTAAAACTGTAACCAGTTGGAATAACGAATGCAACAATTTTCTTTGGTACCCCAAACTTTTCCATGTTTTCCAATGCTTTTGGCAATGCTGCTTCAGAACTTGCAGTTGCAAATGCAATGGACACAGGTTCAGTCACAGCTGTCAGGAACCTGCGGATTGGAATTTTAAAGAACAAGGCAATAGGCAGCAGAACCGCTAAAATAAATATTACCAGTGCAGCATATAAGGTACCGACCAGCATCATAAGATTTAATAAGATATCAACTCCCGACTTTGCAATAGTACTGGCCAAGGCACCAAAAACAGCCAGTGGTGCAATTAACATCACTAAATCGGTGAATTTGAACATGATCTCTGCCAAACTTTCACTGAAGTGCAACATCGTATTTTTGTGTTGCTGATTTTTTACCATTCCTAAACCGATAGCAAAAATGATGGAAAAAATAACCACCTGAAGTACCTGATTTTCTGAAATGGACTTGGCAATATTTTCCGGAAAAATCTCGACCAGATGGTCTTTATGCGTATTTTTTTGAGAGAGCAGCTCTTCCGATTTTGTTATCTCTGTTTTTGTAGCCTCCACTACTACTCCCTTGCCAGCCTGAGAAAAATTTATGGCTCCCAATCCTATGAAAAGGGCAATTGTTGTAACAATTTCAAAATAAATGATACTTTTCAAACCAATTCTGCCGACCTGTTTCAGATTGCTGTGACCGGCTATACCAACTACAAGCGTAGCAAAAATCAAAGGTGCTACAAGTGTTTTAACCAACCTCAGGAATATTTTCCCGAAACGTTCCATCTCCAAAGAAAATGCAGGAAATTGCATACCTACTTCAACTCCCAAAATCATTGAAGCGAAAATCCAAAATGAAAGCTTTTTCTTTTTATAAGAAACGACAAAAAGAAATCCTATCAGAAGAAAACGCAGTGTAGAATAAATTATCGGATTTCCGCCAACAGTTCCTTCAATGAGAAAAACAAGACCTATGTTCAGAAATGCAATGACAAACCAAAATAGGGTGAATGCTGATTTTAATGGATTCATATCAAGAAATTAGGAAAGTAAAAAAGGCTTTGTACTTAGAAGGAATCAAAAGTAAATTATTAAACTAAAATATTCAGCAGGAAATCTGATTTAAAAAATAATCAGCATTTATTATTCAGCGGTCAAAAGACTGTCCAGGTCACTATGCAAACTGTCAATCTCCGATTTTGCCATTATTAAAAAAAGTAACAGTATCAGAAACATAAACAGCAGCGGAAAAACCATCAGCCAATCTACAGCCTCATCCATTCCGGAGTAATATATAAAAATTATTGCGATACTAAAAAAGAACAGAAACCAAATGCTCAATATTATTAAAATAACAGGATGTATTACGATTCGGGCAGTTAGGCATGATCCTGAATCCGAATCTGTAATTTTTCCGTAAAATACAGGTGTAAATGCTTTGCGAATGTACATTTGTCTTCGGAGCCTAAATTTATTTCCTGTAATACGTCCTATAAAAAGTCGGGTTGGGTCATCGGCCTCGGTCCATTTCGGCTCACCGGTTTTGGATTTCAGTTTTTGAATCAATGCTTTTGAAGGAAGGGGACTGTTGTAATTAAAAATTCTGCCAATGCTCAAATCGGTGAACCAGCTCATGTTGAAATGTTTTTATTGTGGTCGAAAGTCGGTTTAAGGAAGGCAGACAGGTATTACCATTCCTGATAAATCCTGATTACTTCATCATTTGGCTTCAGATTAACGGACGAAGTTTCCTTTCCTTCGTATTCTAATGCATTTAATACATATCGGTTACACTCCAAACGCGTTTTTTTCTTGCTGTCAGCCTTAACAAAAATCCAAGGACAAATTTTGCTGCTTGTTTTGTTCAACATCTGATCCCTGTAATGGGTGTAATTATCCCATAAATCCTGTGCTTTTGCATCTACGGGGCCAATTTTCCACTGTTTCAGCGGATCTGTTCGGCGGTCTTCAAAACGTTTTGCCTGTTCTTCTTTAGAGATGTCAAGCCAAAATTTAAAGATAATGATGCCGTCATCGATGAGCATGCGTTCAAATTCATTGACCTGCTGCATAAAATGATGGTATTGTTCCTTAGTACAGAAACCATTTACGGGTTCCACAATTGCACGGTTGTACCAACTGCGGTCAAAAAGAACAATTTCGTCGGCTGTGGGCAACTGATTGATATAACGTTGAAAATACCATTGACCTTTTTCCGTTTCAGTAGGTTTTGGCAATGCTACAACTCTATGGTATCGGGGCATTAGATTTTCTGCAAAACGCTGAATTGTACCGCCTTTTCCGGCCGCGTCACGGCCTTCAAAAATGATGAGCACCCGTTTATTGCTGTTAATCATCCAGTTTTGCAGTTTGATCATTTCAATATCCAGGCCTTCCATTTCTTCCAAATACCCCAATTCATTTAGAATCTTGTCAAGTTTATATTCTTTGGCTTTCAGAATTTCCAAAATGCCTTCTTTGCTGTTGATGCGTCTCAGGTCTTCTTCCGTGAGGACAAATTCTTGATCTTTTTTTGACATGGAAATATTTAATTGAGAATTGAGAATGCAGGTTTAAACCTTCACTATTAAAAATCATTGTTCTAAAATGCCGTTCCTACGGAGCTCTGATATATTGTGCCCTGATGGGCTACAAAAATATTGCCCCGATGGGCTTAAAAGAAGGCTAATTTATTAGCCATCCTTTTTGAAACCCTTTGGATTATACTTCAGGTGATCCCGATTTATCGGAAGTTTGCGACCTTTGCTTTTCCTTAAAATGTAGATCTGACCAAATAAACTTTGCGTTATAATATAGAGCAGTTTTAAATTTTAGGCTTCATTTGTAAAATTCCAAAGAATTAAATCCTCACATCCGCACAACTTGTCCCGACCCAAGACGGGATCCTCACATCCGCACATCCGAACATCCCTACATCCCTACATCCGCACATCCCTACATCCGCACATCCACACATCCACACATCCGCACATTCACACATCCGCACATCTGCACATCCGCACATACACACATACACACATACACATCTGCACATCCGCACATCCGCACATCCGCACATCATAAACACATCACCGATTCTCCTTAATAAAAACCGTGGGGTCCAAATAGCCGGCCGTCTCTCTCGAGTAGCCGCCGCCTAAAGGCAGATCGGGTTTATCTCTGATTTCCAAATGCAGGTGCGCCAGATACATACCATTGTTGTTGCCTATTGTGGCAATTTTTTGCCCCCTTTTTACCCAATCGCCAGGTTTTACATACATGTCCTGACAGTGAGCGTAGAGTGATTCGTAAAATTTGCCTTTATGATAATGCACAATTCTGATGACCGGACCCCAGCCTTTCTTTTTATCTGCTGATTCGGCGACATAACCGTTTGCGATACTGTAAATAGGATGTCCGATATCACTGTTTCCGCCCGTTGTAGCATTCCAGTCATCTCCAAGGTGAAAACTTTTGCCGCCAAAACCCTGTGCATTATAATAGCCTTTTGCGCCAGGTTTTCCCACCGGAAAATCAAAACCATCTGATTTGTATTCGGTTTTTTTTGCAAAAATTAATTTATATTTATCTTCGACTTTGGGCAAAATCACATGCTCCACAGCCTCAGACTTCTCCTGAGGACCTTGTGCCTGACAGGATATTTGAACAATTAGTAACAGGAAAAACAAACGCCTCATCTTAGAAACGTTCATTATAAAAGTAGAAGAAAAAAAATCCTGCTACCCAATCTTTTCTGATGTTTTTCGCTTCGCCTATTCTTGAACCGTTGTAATATACATCTCCGTCCGACTCTATCTGCCCGATTCTAGATCCGTTTTTGTACACATCTCCGTCCGATTCAATCTGGCCGACTCTGCTGCCATTTAAATAAATATCTCCGTCCGATTCGATCTGCCCGATTCTTGAGCCATTTTTGTACACATCTCCATCCGATTCAAACTGACCAACACGGCTTCCGTTGACATAAACATCACCGTCGCTCTCGATCTCCCCGATTCTCGAGCCATTGTAATAAATGGATTGTGCAAAGAGCATAGAACTGATAAGGAGGAAGCCGAATAAAAAGAGTAGCTTTTTCATGAGTTTGAATTTTAATATTGATATAATTTTTTTTAAAAATACAGCTTTTTATGTAAAAAGGAAAAACTGCCCCCAAATAATAAAAGCCTGCATCAACAGCAGGCTTTTATTTTTGTGTGCCGTGCATGTCAATCAACTAGGTGGTGCAAGTCCACTGTGGGGGTATGTAATCGCCAACCACTAGCCAAAAGCAAGGGTGTCCATTGCGA
>CAINVS010000417.1 GCA_903854205.1 uncultured Bacteroidota bacterium
CGGTTCGCTGCGCGGTCCTTCGGTTCCTCTTTTATCTTTTATCTTTTTCTAATGAACGTCTTCATCAAAGAAATATCATCTGTTCAACAGCCAAATCCTAATAAACCATTATTGGTTATTTTGGGAGCGGGTGAGAGCGGGGTAGGAGCAGCACTGTTAGCAAAAAAACAGGGTTATCCGGTCTTTGTCTCCGATATGGGAATTATTAAAGATGTTTACAAAAGAGAATTGTTGGAAAATGGGATTGAATTTGAAGAAGGAACGCACAGCGTGAATAGAATTTTGGACAATGCCGGATTGGTCATTAAAAGTCCCGGTATTCCAGAAAAAGCGCCATTAATAAAGGCATTGAAAGAAAAGAAAGTAGAGATAATTGATGAAATAGAATTTGCAGGACGCTATACCAAAGCAATAATTATTGCCACAAGTGGCAGTAACGGCAAAACCACCACAACCAGATTGGTATACCATATTATGGAAACCGCAGGATTGGATGTTGGATTGGCCGGAAATGTAGGGTTTAGTCTGGCAAAACAGGTAGCCGAGGGAGATAGAGCCTATTATGCTTTGGAAATCAGCAGTTTTCAGCTCGACGGCTGTCAAAGCTTCCGACCGCAGATCAGTATTTTAACCAATATTACGCCCGATCATCTCGACCGCTACGAGTATAAATTGGAAAACTATATAGCTTCAAAATTTCGACTCGCTCAAAATAAAAAAGCGGAAGATGTTTTTATCTACAATGCTGAAGATGAAAATATTGCCTATGGATTCACGCATTTTTGGAAGCAGGAAGGCCGTGAGGGTTCTATTCCGGTTTCCATGAAGGCCCTGTCAGGCGAGAATGAATGGTTGGAAGTGGAGCATTGCGGATATAAAATACAACGTTCTGAACTGACAATTCAGGGTTGGCACAACCGCTTCAATATCTCAGTGGCAGTATTGGCCGCAAAGAAATTGGGCATTTCTGATGAAATTATCACAATAGCGTTGAAAAGCTTTGTGAATGAGGCCCATCGTTTGGAATCGGTAGCAACGATAAACGGAGTGGAATATATCAATGACAGCAAAGCAACCAATGTAGATTCCGTCTTTTATGCTTTGGAAGCCATGAAAAAGCCTGTGATTTGGATAGTTGGCGGTGTGGATAAAGGCAATGATTACAGTCCGCTTTTCGATTTTGTCAAAGAAAAAGTTCGCGCAATTATATGTATGGGTGTAGACAACAAGAAGATCATAGACACTTTTTCCGGGATGAAAACTTTGATTGCCGATACAGCAAGTATGCTGGAGGCTCTGAAGCAGGCAAGTCTCTACGCAGAACCGGGAGATGTAGTACTCCTCTCTCCCGCCTGCGCCAGTTTCGATCTCTTCAATAACTATCAGCATAGGGGTAATGTTTTTAAAGAAATACTTGGTAAGTGATAATAGGTGTTGAAATAGCTAAAATAAGAAATAAATACTTTTCAAATTTAGATTTACAGATTTTAAGTTTCCATGAATATAAGAACCGATTTTATTAGAAATAGAGTTTCAACCCTGCTTCAGGGCGACAAGGTCATCTGGTTATTGGTGGCCCTGTTAGGTATATTCTCTATTCTCACGGTTTACAGTTCTACGGAAATTCTTGCTTCCAGGCACAATACAGGTACTGAATCCTATCTTGTTAGGCATGTAGTTTTGATGATTGGGTCATTTTTGATCATGTATATTGCGCATTTGGTAAATTATATGAAGTACGCTCAGCTATCTAAAATCCTGATAGCGATAGCAATACCGATGATGATTTATACCATGTTTTTTGGTTTGAATATTAATGGTGCTTCGCGTTGGATAAGGCTGCCTTTTATTGGGATTACCTTTCAAACATCAGATTTTGCCAAACTTGCACTGATATTATATGTTTCCCGTACCATCGCACTGATGCAGAACAGAGTGGTTTCCCAATGGGAATTGTTAGCCCCTGTTCTTGTCACAGTTGTACTTATAGCACCTTATGACTTATCCAATGCCTTGGTTCTGTTCCTAACCTGTGTGTTGCAGATGTTTGTTGGTAAAGTAGAATTGCGTAATGTTTTTTCGCTCTTCATGCTTGGATTGGGACTTTTTGCTTTGTTAATAATAATGTCTGAATTTTTACCTGAGATCAGGGTTGATACATGGATCAGCCGTTTAAGAACCTTTATAACGGGTGGTGATGCAGAAGATTCGTTTCAGACGATACAAGCAAAAATGGCTGTAGCCCGTGGAGGATTTTTTGGATTGGGTCCGGGTAATGGTGTACAATCGCACTTTTTGCCGCACGCTTATTCTGACTATATCTATTGTATTATTATCGAAGAATATGGAATGTTGGGCGGAGTTATTGTACTAATGCTCTATATGCTTTTGGTTATAAGGACAATTCGCATGGTAAATAAAACGCCGAAGGCTTTTGGTGCCATGTTGGCAATGGGATTAACACTCAGTATTACAATACAGGCTTTTACGCACATGGCCGTAAATGTAAATCTGATGCCGGTTACCGGGCTTACGTTACCATTTGTCAGTCTTGGAGGAACCTCATTGATGTTTACAGGATTTTCTTTGGGAATTATTTTAAGTGTGAGCAGATATATTGAAAATTCAGCTGATAAAGAAGAAAAAGCGATCGGAGCAAAAGAAGGTGACGGCAGAAAGGAAAATAAACCGAAAACGGAAGAAGCAGTTTAATTTGAAAATTTGTCCCGAAGATCGGGATGAGGATTTGAAAATGTTGAAAAAAAATTAGTGGAGCGAAGGATTAACTCTTAGTACCTGATACTTGATACCTGATACAAAATTGAGATTGACTGGAATTTTTTACAAGTACCATCTACGCTCTACTTTATACTTAGTACAATCTGACAATCTAATTATCTATCTTAAATTATGAAATTCATCATTAGCGGAGGAGGTACAGGCGGACATATATATCCCGCTATCGCCATAGCAGAGGCCATCAAAAAACAGATGCCCGAAGCTGAATTCCTCTTTATTGGTGCTGAGGGCAGAATGGAAATGGAGAAAGTGCCGCAGGCAGGTTATAAAATTGAAGGATTGTGGATCAGCGGATTTCAGCGTAAGCAGCCTTGGAAAAATTTAAGTCTGCCCTTCAAAATCCTTTTTTCCATGTTCAAAGTTTGGGGAATAATTTCCAAATTTAAACCGGATAGAGTTATTGGAGTGGGAGGTTACGCAAGTGGTGTAGCATTGAAAGTTGCAGGTTGGAGAAAAATTCCAATCCTCATTCATGAGCAGAATTCCTTTGCCGGAAAAACCAATCAGATGTTGGCAAAATCGGCAAAAAAGATTTGTGTAGCTTATGATAATATGGATCGCTTCTTTCCTAAAGATAAAATGATTTTGACCGGAAATCCTGTTCGTCAGGACATTTTGGACATCAGTACAAAAAAGGCAGAAGGACTTGCACATTACAGACTGTCCCCCGATAAAAAAGTTCTTCTCATAACAGGTGGAAGTTTGGGTGCCAAAACACTGAACGAAAGCATCGCTGCCGGACTTCAGTCACTGAAAGATGCCAATATACAAGTACTCTGGCAGGTTGGAAAAGTGTATTATGAAATGTATGCACCAAAAGCTGCAGGATTTGACAATGTGAAAGTAATGTCCTTTATAGACCGTATGGATTTGGCCTACGCTGTTGCCGATGCAGTGATTGCAAGGGCAGGAGCTCTTACCATCTCCGAACTCTGTGTAACAGGAAAAGCTACAATTTTGGTGCCTTCGCCCAATGTAGCTGAAGATCATCAGACTGCAAATGCGAAGTCATTGGTCAACAAAGAGGCCGCTATTTTGGTAAAGGATGTTGAAGCAAAGGAAAAATTGGTAAATACAGCCCTTAACCTTTTGGATGATGAAGCACTAAGATTGAAATTGGAACAGCAAATAAAAAAATTGGCTTTACCCGATGCGGCAGAAAGAATTGCGAAAGAATGTATTAAAATAGGAACCGGGGAATAGTAGCTAGGGGCTAGTAACGAGGGGCTAGTAGCCAGTCACCAGAGTAGCCAGGGAGATTGTAGCCAAATCCCAGATACCAAATCCCAGATACCAGATACCAGATACCAGATACAAATATTAACAAAGAGACAATTTTACTAACATAATAATTATGGATTTCTCAACACTCAAAAAAATCTACTTCGTTGGTATAGGCGGCATTGGCATGAGCGCCCTTGCCCGCTATTTCAACGGATTGGGTATGGAAATTTGGGGATATGATAGAGTAAGAACCAACCTGACCATTGAATTGGAACAGGAGGGGATGCATATCCACTATCATGAGGATGTAGAAATAATACCTGTGGGTGTTGACCTGGTAATCTATACGCCGGCCATTCCAAAAGAGCATGCCGAACTGATATATTTCCGTGAAAATGAATTTGCTATCATGAAAAGAGCCGAAGTGCTTGGCCTGATTTCCAGAAACCGCAAGACAATTGCTGTGGCAGGAACCCATGGAAAAACCACTACCAGTTCTATTCTGACTTATATACTTCGTACCTGCGGTATCGACTGTACGGCATTTTTGGGCGGTATTGCCCTCAATTTCGATTCTAATTTTGTCAATGGAACTTCGGAATGGGTGGTGATGGAAGCCGATGAATTCGACCGTTCTTTCCTGCAACTCAATCCGCATATTGCGATAGTGACTTCAATGGATGCCGACCACCTCGATATCTACGGAGATCATGAGGAGATGAAGGCAACCTATGTTAAATTTATGGGGCAGGTTCGCGAAAATCTGCTGCTTCGCAAAGGCTTGGAAGAAAATGTAGACATAAAAACATTGGACGCTAAAACAAATACCTACGGTACTGTAAATGAGGCTAATTATTCCAGCATTCATATCCGTTCACAGGCGCCAAACTTTGTTTTTGACTGGAAAGATGCTGATGGGACTGTTTTTGATGACCTTACCTTTACGCTGCCCGGCCGTCACAATGTTGAAAATGCAACAGCGGCGATAGCCGTAGCGAGAATTTTAGGCTGCGATGAACAGAAAATAAGACAGGCGCTGCGCACTTTTAGAGGTATATGGCGACGTTTTGAATGGGTTTATACAGGGCCAAATACAGTTTTTATAGACGATTATGCGCATCATCCGGAAGAGTTGAAAGCAGCAATCAGAGCAGCGCGCAGCCTTTATCCGGAGCGTAAAATCACAGGTGTTTTTCAGCCGCATCTGTACTCGCGCACCCGCGATTTTGTCGATGGATTTGCTGAGGCACTCGATGAGTTGGATGAGGTTTTTCTTTTGGATATTTATCCGGCAAGAGAACTGCCCATTGAAGGTGTAACTTCAAAAATTATTTTCGATAAAATGAAAAACAGCAACAAAATCATGCTGTCTAAAAACGAATTGATTGATAGATTGAGAGAATTGAAATTAGAAGTTTTATTGACTTTGGGCGCCGGAGATATCGGAGCAATGACTAAGGATATCGCTGCCGAACTTTTCCCGGCAGGTTGATTAAAGTCATTTTTTTTAGTTTAGAAATATAAATTTCAGCATTTTGTACGTAAAAAACTAATATTATTTTTGTACTTTTTTAACAATTTTTATTGAAGATCACCTGTTTTTTGACAATAAATGCCCCAAATATTTAATATACGGGAATTATAAAGGAAAACAGATTGTTGTGCAGTAGAATTTTTTTAATTGAAAATAATTGGTTTATAGTAGAGGGTAGAGGGTAGAAAGTATTAGTTAGATGAAACTGTTTTGATGAAAGGCTTGCCTTTTTTTCTTGACAAAGCTTAAAAACTTTAAAAAAATGACTTTTCTATACTTTTAATTTAAAAAAGCCTTGGCGCACTTTGCGTTATCCTTCGCGCCTTTGCGGTTAAATTTTTGAATCATAAATAATTAACAACTCACAACAAACAACTTTAATCTTTAATCTTTAATCTTTAATCTTTAATGAAAATACACCCGAAACGAATGCGATGGATCATTAAGCGGCTCATTTGGGTTGTGGTTGGTTTTGTGCTGCTGTTAATAGTTTTGGGGGGAATTCAGTACCGACGTAAAAGTTTGGTGAAGGAATTAAATATAGAGATTGTAAAAGACAAGAATGGAAACCGATTTGTAAATGAAGATGATGTTAAAAATATACTCTTTAATAGTTTTGGACACTATGTTGAAGGACAGACAATTGAGAAAATAAATCCGCAGGCTACAGAGCTAGCTTTGGAACAGGATATGTTTATAAAAGATGCAGATGTTTATGTAGATGCGCTAAACAATGTAAATATCACAGTCAGGCAGCGGGAACCAATTTTGAGGGTAATGGATGTGGAGGATGAGACTTATTATTTGGACGAGAACGGGAAAAAGATTCCGCATTCTACCAAATATACCTCAAGAACGCTGGTTGCCACAGGAGATATCGGCATTTTCAATGAAGCTTATCTGGATATTCCGGAAAATCGTTTAAATCAGATTTATCAATTGGCAAAGAAAATATTGGCCAATCCATTTTTGAAAGTACAAATTGAACAGATACATATAGATCATACCGGAGAGGCAATTCTGGTACCCAAACTTGGAAATCATAAAATCTATTTCGGTCAGCCGAATGAAAATATAGATGACAAGCTGCTCAGGCTGCAGGTTTTTTACGAAAAAGGCCTTCCGCATGAAGGATGGGAAAAATACAGAACTATCAGTTTAGCCTTTGACAAACAGGTAGTCGCGAAAAAGAGGATTGAAGAGGAAAAGCCCGTTGAAAAGTAGTCAGTTAGTAATGTACTATTATTTTAATTTATCTTAAATGAGTATAGCACTTAAAATATTATGTTTTTTGTTAGTTTCCACAGCTTGTTTTGGGCAGAACCCCAATATCAAGCGGACTAATCATTGGTATTTTGGCAATGGGGCAGGGTTGGATTTCTCAAATGGGATAGCAGTTATTGATATTTCTTCTACCGCACTGTTTTCAGAAGCTTGCTCAGTAATCTCTGACACATCGGGTAATTTAATTTTTTATACAGATGGTGAATATGTTTGGGATAGAAATCATCGGTTAATGCCAAATGGTTTCGGTATGTTTGGATGTAATAGTTCAACTCAAGGAGCTCTAATTGTACCTATACCAGGCAATTCGATGATGTATTATATTTTTACTAATAGTTGGGGTTGTATTGACTCTATTGGTGATTTGAGATTTTCAGTTGTTGATTTATCATTAAATGGCGGTTTTGGAGACATTGTTTCAAAAAATAATTTTCTTTTTGCCCCAGTCACAGAACAGATAAATGCAACACTACATAAAAATGAACAAGATATTTGGTTAACGACACATGAATTATATACTAATAAATTTATAACATATTTAATAACGGACATAGGAATTGATACATTTCCTGTAATATCAGCTATTGGGTCTATTTATCCAAGTCTTTTTCCAAACTGTGTAGTTACAGGTGAATTAAAATTCTCACCTAATGGAAGAAAACTTGCAGTAGCCGGGAGCACTTGTGATGAGTCATTTAATATTTCAGAATTGTTCGATTTTGATAATGAAACAGGATTAATATCTAACTTTTTGTCTTTACCAACTGATTCTTTTGATTATGCTTTATCATTTTCTCAAGATAATTCTAAATTATATTTTGGAGGAGGTTGGCCAATTAGTCATATAGTTCAATATGATTTAGATAATTCAACTGATTCTTTAATAATTGATTCAAAGTCATTGATTTTTAGTTCATTAAATGATATTATTACAGGCTTACAGTTAGCACCTGATAATAAAATTTATGTAGCTAGGTTTAATACAGATACATTAGGAATAATTCAAGACCCAAATAACCAAGGAACAAATTGTAATTATATTAATAATGGATTTTTTTTAAATGGACTAATTTGCTATGAATCTTTACCTGATTTTCCAGAGTTTTATTTTAGAACAAATACGTTAAGCATTTTACCATTTATTAAACAAAAAAAGATTAACGTAAATCCTAATCCTTTTAAGGATTTTACATTGATTGAATTTGAAAATTCTAATAGAGAAACTTATGAATTTAATTTATTTACATCAGAAGGTATACCTGTTAAAACAATTGTACTTAATTCTAATCAAATAACATTAGAAAGAGAATTTCTAAACTCAGGGATATATATATTTAACATCAAAAAAGAAGGAATTATATTTTATATAGGCAAAATCATTGTAATTGATTAATTTCTATTAAATAAATCATTAAATAACTTAATTTATTATCCCATGAGATTGAAGATATGTTCCCCTAAAATAATATCAATTATGTTTTTGATATTAATGTGTCAATATGTTGCAGCACAATTTCAGCAAATACCTTTTTCAGGAAATGGTTCTTGGAGAACACAAGCTTCTCCTGTAGTTAACAGAATTGGAATTGGCCAGTATCCAAACTCTACACCATTACCATCAGTCCTAAACATTAATGGTGCTTTACTGTCAAGCCCCACTGGAGAAGTTTTTCGAACAGATGCACCAAATAATAGCGCTACTTTTTGGCGTATGTTACGCGGAGGCACTGAAATCGGGCGTTTTTATAATAACCCGATTTTTAATATTAATAATGATTTGAATATAATGGCGTCTCAACTTAATGCAGATATAGTTTTCAGGACAAACAGATTTAATAATTTAGGATTAAATTTTGAATACGAAAGAATGCGTATAGGGCAGGGAACCATTGATTTACCTACAATAAATAATTTTGAAGTCACAAGGGTGAGCATTAGTGAAGACCCTTTAACGCCTATTACAGTGCCTGCAAGTTTGTTACATTTAGGATTTAATGCGCCCATTGATGGTTTTGGTGGTGGTTGGCGAAGTTGGATGGATGTAGGAACTTATACTTCCTCAAGATCTGATAATATGTATGTTGGTATGAAACAAGAGGGTACAAATTTTCAAGGTTGGGATGATACCCAGTCAGCAATAATAGCTTGGGGAAATAATCCCAGTTCAGGAGTTGGGCATTCTGATAGATTGCGATTTATTTTCACTTCAGCATCTGGAACTTCCTTAGTTTCATCAGGACAGGAAGGCTTGGAAATTGCAAGAATGGTAACTAATGGAAATATTGGAAGAATGGGTATAGGAAACTTTTTTACACCAAACCTTGATCCGGTAAATACATTAGAGATTCGCTCGGATGTTATAGGAACATTTAATCCTATAAATGCTACAGGCCCTACAAGAAGCGGTTTGCGATTTTCAAATTTGAATGCGACTTTAGGAACAGATGCTCTTGCAAATTCAACAAATACTGTTCTAAGTGTAAACAATACTGGGGATGTGATTTTGGTAGAAGCTACAAGAGGAATTGGTACTTGTGCAGCACCTACGATACTTAGTTCAGATGCGGCTATTCAACTAAATGGAAATAGATTTTATTTTAATGGTCAAGGTATCAACGATAAGGTGGGAATTGGAATACCCTGTACTAATGCAATTAGTGCAAAATTACATATAGCAAATACAGTCATCCCAAACAGTCCTTTAAGTCGGTTAACAGGATTGTTTGAAAATACTGGATCTGACCCAAGTACAGCAGCATTTACTTTTGGAGTTGTTGGTAATTCAAATGTTTTGGGGGGTATAGCTAATGTAGGTGGGTTTTTTAGAGGGGTATCACAAAATACAGCAGCTTTCTGTTTTGGAATTAATGCAATAGCTACAGGAGCTTCAAGAAACATTGCAGTTATAGGAACAGTTGCAAATCAGACTGGATCTAACCCAAATGATGTAGCAGGGTCTTTTAATGGAAATTTGAATTTTACAGGTCTTCTGAATGGTGTTTCAGATGCTTCACTTAAAGAAAATATTGTAGGTTTTAATGGAGCATTGAACCTTCTTTCAAAAGTAGAGCCTAAAAAATTTGATTTTAAAACAGTACCTTATTTAGCTTTAGCCGATGGCACACAATATGGTATGATTGCGCAAGATGTAGAACAGGTAATCCCGGAACTTGTTTCTAATATTAATTTACCAGAAATGTATGATCATACCGGAAATTTGGTGGGAACGGTGCAAACGTATAAAGGGATAAATTATTTAGGCTTTATTCCTATTACTGTTCAAGCTATAAAAGAATTGGATAAAAAATTCAATGAAAAAACCCTTTCAGATTCAATTTTAAAGCAAAATGTTCAGCCGCTACAAAATAGCATGTCAGTGATTGAGCAATTAAATGGTGTTAGTTTTGAATGGAATCAGCAATTTGATACTACACTTCAACTACCGGCGGGTACGGAAATTGGATTGATTGCACAGCAGGTATATAATGTAGTTCCGGAAGTTGTTTACACTGACGATAAAAACTACAAACATGTTGAATATGCTAAAATAGTACCCATTCTCATAGAAGCAAATAAAGAATTGAATGATTCACTCTCTGTATTAAAAAATCAGATTGATTTATTGAGCCAACAGATTGCATCAATTCAGAACTGTATTGATAATTTGCCTATTGGTGCAGGATGTTCGGGCGGTAGTCAAAGATTGATTGATAATAATGTAACAGAAAATGTTAGAAAAATTGAATTAAAATCAATAGAATCTGATATTGTTCTTTATCAGAATGAACCAAATCCTTTTAACAGCAGCACAGTAATCAGGTATTTTTTACCTGAAAATACAATGAATACAACATTGGTTTTTCACGATGAGTATGGAAGACAAATAGGATTTGAAATTCTTGATACTATAGGTTATTCACAGATTGTTATTGAAGGAGATAAATTAGTATCAGGAATATATACCTACAGTTTAGTTATTGACGGCAAGGTTATTTCCAGCAAAAAAATGATTAAAGCAAAATAAAATAAATTACACTTGGACTTTTTTATAGGACAGTCAACCTGTCCCTTACACTAAAACTTTTTTAGGATGGAGATGAATAACGAAATCGTAGTTGCCCTCGACATTGGTACTACAAAAATTGTGGCTATGGCTGGCCGCAAAAACGCACACGGAAAGCTTGAAATTTTGGGTATCGGCAAAGTAGAATCTGTCGGCGTACTCAGAGGCGTAGTTTCCAACATTGAAAAAACAGTGAAAGCAATTTCTGATGCTATCGCTGATGCTGAACGCCGTTCCGGTTTGGAAATTGGTGTAGTAAATGTAGGTATTGCCGGACAGCACATCAAGAGTCTGCAGCATCGCGGTATCTATACCCGAAACAGCATTCACGATGAAATTGCACATGAAGATATCGACAATCTGATTGCCGATATGTACAAACTTGTATTGCCTCCTGGCGATAAAATCATTCACGTGATTCCGCAGGAATACATCGTGGATAACGAACAGGGCATCCTCGATCCGATCGGTATGTCGGGCGTACGTCTTGAAGCCAATTTTCATATTATCACCGGACAGATCACGGCCATCAAAAATCTGCAGAAATGTGTAGAGAAGGCTGGTCTTGAAATGGCCAATCTGACCCTCGAACCC
This sequence comes from uncultured Bacteroidota bacterium, assembly GCA_903854205.1. Lineage (GTDB taxonomy): Bacteria > Bacteroidota > Bacteroidia > Chitinophagales > Saprospiraceae > Saprospira. The sequence continues at coordinate 11,499 of CAINVS010000417.1, forward strand.
ATTGCTTCTGCTACTGCAGTACTGAGCAAAGAGGAGATGGAAGCAGGCATTGCACTGGTTGATATTGGAGGCGGCACAACAGATTTGGCCATCTTCCATGACGGTATTATCCGTCACACAGCAGTTATACCTTTCGGCGGTAATGTTATTACCAAAGATATCAAGGAAGGATGCCGTGTTATGGGCAATCAGGCAGAAAAGCTGAAAATAAAATTTGGCTCTGCCCTGGTTACCGAACTCAAAGAGAACAGAATCGTTACAATCCCGGGTCTGAAAGGCCGTCCACACAAAGAAATCTCTGAACGCAATCTGGCACATATCATTCAGGCGCGTATGGAAGAGATATTGGACCATATTTATTGGGAAATCCGCCGTTCAGGTTTTGAACGCAAACTAAGCGGAGGTATTGTACTTACAGGTGGTGGTGCACTGTTGCGAAATTTGACGCAACTTGTAGAATACCATACAGGTATGAATGCCCGTTTGGGAATGCCGGTGGAACACTTGGCGCATGGTTATGACAAAGAAGTGGTGAGCCCTGTGTTCTCTACCTCTATAGGTCTGGTGCTTAAAGGTATTGAAGATATTGAAGCCGGTCGCGTACGCGAGTACAGCAGCAATGCCTATAACAATAACACCAACAACACACAGACAACTTCACCTGCACGTAAAGAAACTGCCGCCAAAAAGTCCCGCTGGTATGATACTTGGTTCCAAAAAACCAGACAATGGTTTGAAGCAGAACCGGATGGTGACCTTTAATCTTTACCGAATTGCTGTATATAGAGTTTTTTGCCCTGCCCCTTAAACATTTAGGTGCAAAGGATTGATAAATTCCGAATTAATGTTATTTTAGCGGAATAAAGTAGTATAACTAATACTGAATTTATCTGTATTTGTTTCTCAACTGATTTCAATTCCTATCTTTAGACATTTCAACCTGGTCTTATATGTTGTTTAATATACCTGAAAATGAATCGTCCATCATCAAAGTGATTGGAGTGGGCGGTGGAGGAAGCAACGCAGTCTCCTACATGTACAAACAAGGTATTGTTGGTGTCGATTTTGCCATCTGCAATACCGATAATCAGGCTATGGCCCAAAGTACGGTGCCCACCAAAATTCAGTTGGGCATGAGTCTGACCGAAGGACGTGGTGCTGGATCCAAACCCAATGTCGGCCGTGAGTGCTGCCTCGAGTCTTTGGACGAGGTAAGGGAGTTCTTTGCCGATAATACAAAAATGTTGTTCGTCACTGCCGGTATGGGCGGTGGTACCGGTACCGGTGCTGCTCCTGTTATTGCCAAAGCAGCGCGCGAAATGGACATACTCACTGTTGCAATCGTCACGATGCCTTTCACATTTGAAGGTCGCCGCCGTTCACAGCAGGCAATGGAAGGGTTGGCCGAACTGAAAAAAAATGTTGATACGCTTATCGTCATTTCCAACGACAAGCTCCGAAAAATTTTCGGTAACCTAACAATCACCAATGCTTTCTCTCAGGCCGATGAAATTCTGACGACAGCTGCTAAAGGCATCGCTGAAATTATCACCGTACCCGGTTATGTGAACGTTGACTTCGAGGATGTTAATACAGTAATGCGTGACTCCGGAGTTGCCGTCATGGGAACAGCTTCAATTGAAGGTGATGACCGTGCCCGCCGCGCTGTGGAAGCTGCTCTGCAGTCTCCGCTGCTCGAAGACAGTGATATTAAAGGCGCCAAACACATCCTGCTCAATATTTCTTCTGGTACCCGCGAGGTGACTATGGATGAAATTTTCGAAATTACAGAATATGTACAGGAAGAAGCCGGTCAGGGAACCGACCTTATCTGGGGTAACTGTTTTGACGAATCATTGGGCGAGAAAATTTCTGTAACAGTTATTGCTACAGGTTTCAACAATAACAAAAAAGAAAATCAGGTACGTACAGTTTCCAATGAAACGGTAACAACTGATAAGGAAAAGAAAGTGACAGCACAAACCGAGAAACAGGTACGTGTCGGTCTTGATGACGAGGACGAACCAAGAAACGGTAAAGGTGCCAACAACTTTTATTTTGATCTCGAAGACAGCAGCAATGCTAAAAAAAAGGAAACTTTTAACACTCAGCCAAAAACGTTAAAAGAAAATATAGAACCTTTTGTAAAAGAAGAGATTAAAAGAAAAGAGGAACCGAAATTTTTGACCAAAGAAACTTTGGAAGAAAGAAAACAGCGGCTTAAAAATTTAAGCCTAAAGTTGGACAACCCCGAAGTAATCAATGAGCTCGAAAATCAACCGGCCTATTTGCGCAAGGGGATGAAACTTGACGAGGTAGATCATTCATCTGAAAAAAAAATGTCCAATTGGGTGTTGACCGATGAAGATGAACCCGAAATCAAGGATTCAAACTCTTATCTCCATGATAATGTCGATTAAATAAAATACAGTTCCAAG
>CAINVS010000418.1 GCA_903854205.1 uncultured Bacteroidota bacterium
ACAACTGCCTGCACCGCTTGAGTATGTCGGTACATAAGTGTAAGTAAGTTTCAGGAATCTAAAACCTGTGAGCGGGTCATAACCGGTTACGTTTTCTACCAGGAAATTATTACCGATAGTATCAATTAATGATAAGATTGGCAAGTTGGTTAAATCGCTGTATGCGGCGGCAAAATCACCTCCGGCAGGAAAACCTGTCAGTGCAATAGTATCCGCATTGGAACAAAGCGGTTGGGGGACTCCGTTAAGACTCAAAGCCACTGCAGGATTCTGTACCACAAGGAAGAAAGGAGCCTGAAAACGATCTCCGCTTGTACTGTTTCTAAAAACAACCTTACCGGTGACAGCGCCATTCGGAACACTTACATTGATATTCCCGGAATAAACTGTTGCAAATAATGTTAAACCGGCAGTTGAAACAGTGACTGTATCGAAAGTAGTGGACGATGTTGGGAATAAAATCTGGTTTGGTGCAAAAGTAAAATTAGACAATATGAAGCGTATGTTATCGAATAAACAGGATTCATAACGTGGCGCCAATGCGTTGAGGTTGATTACATCGACAGCCATTGAAGAGAGCACCTGAATAGTATCTCTAGCAACAAAACTGCAGTTTTGGAAATTGTAAGTGTAACTGACAAGATGAGGTCCTGAACCTGCCGATGCTGGAGAAAACTTATCTCCCGCAATAATTGCAGCCGGTTGTGGAACCGAACTATAGGCATCGACCGAATGCAGTGATATTGGTGTTAAGTAAGGGTCAAGGTCAAAATCTGCATTTGTCAAAGGTACTACTCCAACAGGATCCAATACCAAAGCAAAACCTGCAGGCGGAAATACTTCTGTAACTGTCGTAAGCGGAAGAGCTGTCACACAACCATTGCCATCTATAGCGATCAGCTGATAATCTCCACCGGAAATGGCTAGATGTGATTGCCCAATAGCACCTGAAATAACAGCATTGTTTCTATACCACTGATAAATCTGTGTAGGATGACAAAAAGTTGTACAGGCTGTTGATAATGTTATTGGTGCTCCGCCACAAATATTTGCATAAGGGACCGAGGAGGTGTCTAAACTGTATATTGGAGCAGGAACCGGTGGCAGATAAATTGAGTCGTAAACAAAACAACCGCCCTTAGTAACTCTTACTTTGTACATACCAATAGCTGCTGTACCATTGACAACAAAGAAAGTATCATTGGCACCTGAAAGTGGTATATAATTCAACACTGTAGTATCTCCATCAAAGAACCAGGCATAACTGCACCCAACGCAGGAATCAATTTCTAAGGTAACCTGACCTGCCGGCCCGCAGATAGCAAGGGCTGATGATTGGAGATCGACGGAGACGGAGACGTCAGTGAAAGTTAGTGATTGGGTAGTATCTTTACAGCCAAATGTATATGGCGTTGTCCCAAATCCGGGAAAGGTCTGATTAACTACAACATAATAATTACCACCCTGAATTACGTCATAATTATCCTGAGTGTTGGGTAAAGGTATAAAAATACCATTTCTATACCATTGATAACGGCAATTTGGACAACCTGAAATATCAGGTAAAGCAGTTAATTTTGCTGTATCAGAATTGCATATACTGGATATAGGGGGCCCGGATATTTGTGCATTAAATGGCAGTCTAGTTACTGGTACGGAACTTGAAACAGGTGATACACAACCATTCTGTTTTATTCTAACAGTATAGTTCCCCGTTGAATCAGCAGAGTAAATATTCTGAGAAATTGTATCTCTCCATGTGGAAAATGCACCGGTAAATTCCCAAATATATAAGCAACCCGGACAAGCCGATGCGGAAAGATTTACAGGAGTAGTACTGCAAATATTTGTTGCAGAAGATACATTGATTACTGGTGTAGGTAAAATAGTGTCTTTAATTTCAATAATCGGCGACTGATAAGTACAATTAGATATTAAGTCTGTAATTTCAACATAGTATCCCTGTGAAACATTTACTGAGAAAGTATTTATTGGAAAAGTGTCTCGTGAAAGATCTATTCCATCAGCATCATTCCAGGTATAAACACATGAAATACAAGGAGGGGCTGTTAGCAATGCACTTGCCCCCGAACATATGTATTCTGAAGGCGTAGCAACAACAAATGGATTTGAACCAACATTAGATGCGTTTACTGTATAAAAATTTGAAGGGGAACTGCAGCCATCCGGACGAGAAACTACAACATGATAAATCCCAGGGGTAATAACAGTTTGAACATGACCATTCGATCCTGGAATAGTTGCTCCATTTAAGTACCATTGGTATACCCATCCCGGTGGAGTGATAACCGGTGCCGGTGATATTACAGCTAAATCAATGGGATTTCCATTACAAATATAAGATACTGTATCTAAAGGTGCAATTAATGGGGTAAATGTATCCCTAACAATAATTTTAATTGATGATTTTGAAATACAAGTATTTGCAAATTGTACGCTTACTGAAAAAGTATCAGCTATATTTGTATTAAATGTGCTTGATGTTGCACCTGTAATTGGAATAGGACTCCCATTTATTTGCTGAAGCCATTGGTACGAACAACCTGAACAAGAATTCGTAGAAAGGGTCAAAGGGTTTGGTCCACAATAATTATCACTTATACTATTGACCACAGGTGGCAAATAACTGGAACTATCAATATAAGTCATCGCTGAAGTTTCAACGCAACCCAATGAATCCCTTGCTTTAACATAATAATCACCTCGAGCGTATACCCCTTTTACAAATCCAGTACCTACTGCAGTATTAGGACTTCTATACCAAAGGTAATTGCATCCTACACAAGGATTTACAACACTTAAAAAAGCACTGTCCGAAATATTATTGAGCAAATTTTTGCATTTCTTATCAGGATTAGCATCGATAATAGGTAAATTTAAAGAACTGGATTGTACCAATAAAGATGAAGACACCCCAACACAGCCTGTGTAAGTATCAGTAACAGTAACATTGTATACTCCTGTTGAAAAAGCAAAAGTATAAGGACCAGTTGAACCATTGCTCCAATTGTATGTACAGGTAGGACATGTAGCAAAAGGGGTTGACTTTATAATCAAAGGCCGACCATTACAAATTGCAGTAGTTGGTGAATCAAAGGCATCTGTAGAGATTACAGGAGGCACTAAAAAAGGCTGATTGACTACTACCGGATATTTTGTTTGAATACAACCATTTGGATCCGAAATATCGACTTCATAGTTGCCGGGAATATCTGTATTTATAATACTCGAAGAAGATGAAGAAGAAGATCCTAAAGGTGCTGTCCAATTATAAGTGCACCCGGGGCAATCTACTATCTGTAAAAAACCACTGCCCCCACAAACAACAGGATTATCAGGTAACACCCTTGGAGAGAAAGGAGCATAATTCAACAATGAGATATTTGTGCTTTTAACACATCCATTATTTTTTGCTGAAGCAACATATGTACCTGGAATAAATGTAGAGAAAGTGATTCCGGTTCCTACTAATGTACCTTCTGAATCATACCACTCAATACTTGAAGATGAAGGTGTAATATTTGCAGTAAATGTAACAGAATTACCAGGACAAACTATTTGTGTTGCCGGTAACACAGAAATTGTTATTTCTCCTTCCACCTGCATCGTAATCTCGTCTGTTACATAACAACCTGAATATAAATTTGATACATAAACATTTCTTTGATTAGTTCCTTCAGTTCCCGTTATTACTATTGAATTATTTGTCGAACTAATTGACCCTCCATTTATTGGATCTAACCATGTATAGGTAAAATTACATAAACCTGAAGGGCAATCACTACTAGCAGTAAGCGTAACTGGATCGTTAAAGCAATAGGTACTATCCGATGTATTTATTGTAACCGGGAAACATCCATATCTGGCGACAAAACCATCATAACTACCAAGGGGTACCAATGGGCTAAAAACACTAGTTGATGGGTCAAAATCAGCAGTGCCAGAAAAGTAACCTCCTAAGTAGACGTTTTTATCATTTGCGGCTATAGAACTTAAATTATCAGTAGAGGTCCCTCCAATTGTTTTAATATAACTACGCTGGCCAAATCTGTTATATTTAATAAAACCAATATCTTGATTCCCTGAGGAGAAAACTGTTCCTGAACTAGTAGGGATTGAAGATCCAGAGTGTGGTGAATTGTAATAATAAACAGGCGCGCCATTGCCAAAAAATGTAAAACCCGTATAAATATTCCCTAATGAATCGGTTGTAATTGAAGAACCTGCAGCAACTGAAACCGAAGAATATGGGGATATTGAAACTGGCGTTAAAGGTTGAACCCAATCAATTGACATTTGTCGGTCGGAAGCTGTTGTAACTAACGGTGGGTTGTTTTCAATTTTAATAGTATATGCTTCCCCTAAATTATCAAAAGATAAAGCAGTTGGTGTAGTTTTAAAACTAAAATTTGTAGTGGAGTAATTTAACATTGTGGCGAAAATTTCTCCATTATTAACTGTAATATCTGAGCCATATTGTACATTGGAGCCTCCGATTCGACCATACCAAATATTACCTAGACTTGTATTATACTTAAACACAATAACGTCAGACGAAATCATATCCATAATTGATGGTGTAGTCGCTGAACAGGATGACAATGTTCCAGCACTATTAGTATTTTGCATTAATTTACCTTCACCCGTCCCAATTGCATAAACATTGAACTCATCGACATGCAGACCTTTAAAAGAGCTGTAACCACTAAAATCTGCAATTGTGCGTGAAATTGATGACCCATTAGATGTATTCATTCCTAATATGAATGGATTTGACTTATGGGAATCATTTGTACCTCCACACTTTGTAGAAAAAGATGCTGTGGTATAATTTGTTGGCGGTAAAGCAGCTGAAGCACATACACAAGGTAGACCTATTGAACAATTACAGGTAAAGATTGAATTGTTGGTAATATCATATTCACCGGCAATATAGACTCTATTTGAGTTAGCTCCAATATCATTTATTGTTAATTGGCTTCCTGCATTTTGATTTTTCAAAAATACTGTTGACCACACATACCCCCCTGAAAGATCAAACTTAGCAACAAAACCTGAAATGTTATTTGCGTTAGAACTATCAACAAAAAGTTTTTTCAAAACACCACTATTATCCATAAAAAACAACGAATCAGCTCCACCGTAACTAGTTGCTCCAAAATACACGCCATCCTGTTTAACTTCAATATTGTTACTTGGTTCTAGGTACTGTCCATAAAGAAAGAAATATCCCTTCCAAAGGAGATTACCTTCCGGAGAAAATTTAAAAATTCCCACCCCATATCCACTTCCACTAAAAGAAGTTTCATAATATCTACCTATTGCATAAACATTTCCAGCTGCATCAATACTTACTGATCTAACTTCATCAAAAGAAGTTGATGCCATTTTGGGGCTTCCCGGGGAAGCGTCAGCTTTAGCCCACATTAAGCCAATCTGAGCATTGGAAATTGTGTAAAAAAAGACAAGTATTAATGAAAAAATTAATCTTTTAGTGTAGATAGTATTCATAAGATTTTGGATTTCATATAGAACGAAAGAAACACTCAGAGTATTTGGTATTAAAGTAGTAGATTAATTTCAAATGACCAATTTTAGATTCAATAATTATTTAAAAGTCTTAAACTATTAATCGTTGTGATCATAAAAAAAGCTGCCCGAGTAAGGGCAGCTCTTTTTATAAAGTTGATAATCTAATTATTGCTTAACAATTTTCTTAGAAGTTAATTCGCCTTTACTATTGGTAATATTAATATTATACATGCCTGAAGACCAGTTTTTAGCATCAAGCTTATATGTATCGGTATTAAGATTTCTAATATTATAAACTATACGGCCAGTCATGTCCATAACGGTAATTTGGTAAGAATCAAATATCGGTAATTCAATTTGGATTACATCATTTGTTGGATTGGGGTAAATATTAATTTCTGTTTCAATAATTTGATTTAAACCTGTTACGGGAGCTAAAGAAGCTGTCAAATTAAAAATTGAATCGATCTCAGCAGTATTTATTGCACGATTATAAATCATTATATCATCCATTCCTCCACTAAAACCAGAATTACCAAGAGTTATATCCTTTAATGAATCTTGGGTTGTACAAACTGTAAATACTGCTGAAGTGCCGGAAACTTTTATGTTATTCAAAAAAACAAACATACTATCTGCTTCACGTACAAGAACATAGTGTTGGAAATTTACTCCTGAATTAATTAAGTTTGCTAAAAAATCAGCATCATGACTTTCACAAGCAGAACCGGTACTAAATGGCCGTTTTTCAATTTCACTTCTATAGGTTGGTGTACCTGTAATATCATAATATCGAAAACGAAAAACATCATAATCTGAAGGATTAGCTTCACCTATCCAAGTAAGCAAATTTGTCGGTGATAAGGCCGCTCCAAACCATAAAGAAATAGTAAAATCTTCTTCTATTTTATGCATAACAGCTGCCGTAATTGTATTTCCACTGAACTCGTACGAACTATTAGCATTTCCGAATCTATCAGTTCCCAATGTAGCTCCATTCACTGTCCCGTTATTTGCATTACCACTAGCATCATTAGCATTACCATTGAACGGATAATAAGCAATCAGCCCATTGGTCAAATTCACCTGCGCAAAGCTCAGCGCAGAAAAGAGCAGCATAAATGCCAATAGTGTAATTTTTTTCATGTTTATTAGTTTTTTTGAGTGTTTAGGAATGACGCAAATATACTATTTAGTATTGAAATCGATAGTGTTTTTCAACTTTTTCTTGGTTGGCATTACAGGCTTTATGAGGGCGCAAAACAAAAAAAGCTGCCTGTAAGTGGCAGCTTTTCTTTTTTTATTCTTGTATCTTATTCCTTTACAATGGTTTTGCTTTCGAATTGACCATTTTCATTAAAAAATGCAGTTCAAAACTGAATCAAAGATTGCGCTCGCCACTATACTTTTTTTAATATGAAACTCTGCCCAGGATAGCGTTCCTTTACTTTTTTGGTCGGCAGCGAGGTCTTCGGGTGTGCCCTCTTTGAAAATTAGTTCTATACTTCCTCCCAAAACAACTTATCCTTTATTGCTACTATTGCAATTGCTTTCAGCCTTTGCATAGATTGCAGTTCAGCATCTATTTCGAGGTAAGATTGCAGCTGTTTTTTGGCAGACAGCATTGTACTTTCAAGTTTATCTGCATCGGACTGTTTCAGATATTTAAGTTCAATGACGTATTGATGCGGGCGGCCCGGAAGTGACGGATGCTGCAAAAATTCTATATCCAAATAGCCATCATTGGCGATTTCACGTTCAGATCTTACTACGTAAAATTCGGCCTGAAAGGCATAAGCCATGATGATGCCTTTGATATATTTTTCGTCGAAACGCTGATAATCGCGATTGGAAAAGGCTTCCAGAAGTTTTTGCACCAAGAGCAGAAAGGGGCCTATATCTCCGGCAGCGACCGAAAGCATAGCATCCCTTACCTTTGAAGCATCGTAAATCAAATCGGCCGATTCCTGAAGCACGTAGGCGTAGTATTGCCAAAAAAGTTCTTTGATCACATAATTGGGAATCACAAAAACAGGCATACCATATTCATTCAGCCCTTTTAGTGTCAGATTACCAAGGTAATAGAGCAGATTTGTAAACGAGATTTTATCAAAAGGCTGCTCAAAGGAAAACTGATAAATGAGCTTTGTGCTGATTTCGCCATGCTCCAATATGGCTTGCAGTACCTCCAGGTTTTCTTTATAATTGGCAACCTGAAATAACTTTTTGATTTTTCCGTAATCGGGCATGATGTTGGGGTCCAACATCTGCTGAGGATACTTTTGTTCATATTTGAAATTATCCAAAAAGTACAAAACCATATCGGAATTATAAACCGAATGCTTTACATCAGTATTAAAACAATAGCCGTTGTACCATTTTTTTAAATCAATCAGAATTTCTGCTTCTCTGCTTGTGTCCTTTAAAACCAGATTTAGCAGCATTTGGGTTTCAGCTTCCGTGAAGCCCATCATATTATGGAATTCCTTTTTCCCTGTAAGGTGCTTCCCAATATTAAAACCGCTGGTAAGGCTATCCATAGTCACCGGTGAAACTCCCGTTATGAAGAATCGGTCCACAAATCCCTGTCTTGTTGCTATTTTTATTGCTTCGTAGAATTTACGGACATAGCCATCCTGCGATACGGAACGTTTAAATTCGCTCAAATCGCGTATTAGAATTTCATTGGTAAAATGGTCATATTCGTCTATGATGATGTAAATAGGCAATTCATCATCTGTTTTTTCTTTCCAGGTTTTTAATGTTTCGAAAAAGGAACCCATTAATTCTCCCGGTGAAGTAGCAGCAATGACTTTTTGAATTTCTTCATGACTGAATAATCCATATCGCTCCATAAATCCATTCATTACTGAACGGATTTTTTTCAGAAAATAGTTATAAGTATCCTCTTCGGTCTGAGTGTCTATTCCACTAAAATCAAAACACAAAACTCTAAAGGAATTTGCACAAGGAGTAGGATTTTGTCCAATGTATAGTTTTGAAAATATCTTTTCGAACTTATCTTTTTGCAGGATATCATAATAATATTCCAAAATGGAGACAAAAAGACTTTTGCCCATGCGGCGGGGACGGAGGAAAATGGAGTAACTTTCCTCTTTTTCAAGCAATTCAACATATTTGGTCTTATCAACAAAGACATAATCCTGATCAACAAGCTTCTCAATATTGCTGATTCCATAAGGAAATTTTACTTTCGGCTGCTGCATTTTTCTTTTTTTCTTCAAATATAGTATTTCCCCTGCAAAAATGCAAGTGCAAAATATCAACCCTTTTCCCCTGTATACTTTCTTTTCAGCATAAAGCTCTGACCCAAATAAAGTTCTCTTACTTTTTGGTCATTGGCCAGTTCCTCCGGAGCACCTTCTTTGAAGATCTGTCCATCGACCATGATGTAGGCGCGATCAATGATAGAGAGTGTTTCACCCACATTGTGGTCGGTGATGAGAATACCGATGTTTTTGTTCTTCAGTTTCCAGACAATTGACTGGATATCCTCAACGGCAATGGGGTCGATGCCCGCAAAGGGCTCATCGAGGAGAATAAATGACGGATTTACCGCCAATGCCCTGGCAATTTCGGTTCTTCTGCGTTCACCACCCGAAAGGGTATCGCCCTTACTTTTTCGAACCCGGTCGAGACCAAATTCAGACATCAGCATCTCCAATTTTTCGGCCTGTTCTTTTTTATTCAGTGCGGTCATTTCCAAAACAGCTTTGATGTTATCTTCCACTGTAAGCTTGCGGAAAATACTGGCCTCCTGCGGAAGATAGCCTATGCCGAGTTTGGAGCGTTTGTACATAGGAAGTGCCGTGATTTCGCGATCATCCAGAAAAACTTTGCCGCTGTTTGGCTGTACAAATCCCACCGTCATATAAAAAGTGGTGGTTTTGCCGGCTCCATTTGGCCCGAGCAACCCGACAATCTCTCCTTGTTTTACCTGTATGGATACACCCCGGACTACGTTGCGTCGACCATAGGTTTTGAATAAATTTTCTGCTCTGAGTATCATATATTGATGTGCGGATGCGGTTCTTTGGCAATTAATAGAAGTATCTGGTATTTGGTATCTGGTATCTGGTATTTGGCAATCTGGTAACTTATATGTTGTGATCTGTTCCTTCTTACTTAATTATTTAAACTTAACGCGGTCAACAAAGGCATTCAATAATTTTTCAGGTGGAAATTCTCCTTTATAACGGACGGCAATATTGGCCACATATTTATTATCGACAATCATATTGATGGAATAGCCACAAAGATCATTCTCCCGAACCTTTGATAAAACTGCATCGCGACCATTTATTTTTATTTTTTTTCTTTCAATAGTCTTAAATGCAAGTACCTCTTTTTCCAAGAAGGTATTCCAGGCCTCGGGAGTTTTGAGGGTTTTGTTCTCTATGAGCGTAACACTGTAAGTTATACTATCTGTCATTACATAATTTTCCAGAATATTGATTTCGGCACTATAAGCAATCGTTTTTGTTACCGGTCTTTGTGGAAAAGCGGCTTTACCTTTACTGCCCTGCAATTCAAAATTCTCCCATTTATCGACAGATGAAAGAATTTTGTTCCAATTTTTGCCTTTTTGCTGACAGGAAATTAAAAAAAGAGAAAGAGAAAAAATTAGCAAAAATGCCTTTAAGTATAATTTCATAGTTGAAAATAAAAATAATTTAAAACGAAAAAAATAATTATAGATCAGTCATCATCAGCAACTCTATATCGGTATATTTAAGACCGAAGCGTTCGCTCATATATTTGTTGGTCAGGCAGCCTTTGTACATATACACGCCATTGCGAAATCCGTTGGAATTGCGTATTAGCGCCTCAATACCATCGGTACCGCCGGCACTCAGGAAGAAAGGCGTCAGTACATTACTGATCGCTGTTGAGCCCGTTCCGGGAAAACGTGAGACGATATTGGGAACACAGTAATGTATAACATCGTATTTTCTAAAGGTAGGATTATGATGTGTGGTAATGCGTGAGGTGCCGAAACAACCGCCCTGATCTATGCTCACGTCAATAATTACTGCACCGGGTTTCATACTTTTTACCAAATCCTCGCCCACTATACAGGGAGTACGGCCCGATTCGGCATGAATGGCACCAATTGCCACATCGGCAGTTCTGAGCTCCTGTTCCATTTCGGGTGTATTGAAAGTGCCAGTATATAATCTTACACCAAGATCACTCTGCAGGCGCATGAGTTTGCGGATACTGTTATCAAAAATACGCACTTCGGCTCCATAGCCCAAGGCAACACGGGCGGCAACTTCAGCCACTACACCTGATCCTAAAATAATAACTTTTGCCGGAGGCACTCCAGAAATACCCCCAAGCAGTACACCTCTTCCACCCGAAGTGGAAGAAAGCAGTTCTGCAGCTATCTGCATTGCACCAATACCGGCTATTTCAGACATCATGCGTACAAAGGGGAAAATTCCGGAATTGTCTTTCATGTACTCCATAGCCAATGCTGTGATGCGCTTATTTTTTAGGCGATAGAGGTATTCCTCCTGCATTTGAGGCAGGTGAATGGGAGATATGAGAATCTGCCCGGGATGGCCCAAATCAATTTCCTCCAGTGTAGGTGGTGCTACTTTCAGTATAACATTGGCTTTAAAAACCTGTTCCTGACTGTAGGCTATTTCAGCCCCGGCTTCCGAGTAGTCATAGTCTGAAAAATTGGACCGTTCGCCGGCTTCTTTTTCCACTATGATATGATGTCCTGCTCTGACAAGTGTTTTGACAGAAGCGGGTGTAAGTGCAATCCGATTTTCCGGAAAAGCATTTTCTTTTGGGATGCCGATTGATACTTTACGTTTTTTGTGAAGCGTATCGAGCATTTCCTCCTGTGGCGCAAGGATATTTTCTGTCAGGCTTTTCGGAATATTTATTTTTGGCTTTTCCATAATTGTCAGATTGGAATTTATAGAATCAGAAAATTCTTTGCTAAGTAAAAATATAAATTTCGTTTCAGAAATTTCTTTGAAACTGCGAATTTAAATGAATCTCAACAAATTCATAAACCTTATCAGTTTCTTGAGCTTTCTGCCCTATGGGTAGCTGATAATATTTAATATGGGGATCAACAATAGGCTCAATACTGCTTACTCCAATTATAAAACAAAGTAAGTCAAAGCTGATAATAAAAGGGAAATCTGCACGATAATTTCATATAATCCTATTCAAAAAAAATGATCTTTCCATAGTGTTATTGAGTTTAATGTTTTCCCCTGCATAAAATACAAAAAAAATCCCAACTTTTCAGTTGAGATTCAAATAATTTTTTGAAATTTAAGTTGATTTCTTAAAATTTACGAGAACAAATGCCCCTTTAGTTTTATTCCAACGCAGTTCTACCTGATCATAAATAATTGCATTTTGAATGCCGCAGTTTTCATCATCGGGTTTTACCTGATGACAATAGTATGCAAAATAATCATTCAGCAAATAGACATTAATGTGGTCACTTGACTTAGTCGGCAAATCATAGTGAATCGGTAACATTTTTATCAAAGCGTCGCTCAGTTTGAAACCGTCTCGACCCCCTTCCAAAAAGTCCTGATATGTCAATTCGGGAGCTACTTCCTGTATTACATTAAACCATTTACCTCCTTTTTTCTCCCAAAAGCTGACTTCAGTGGCCCACATACCATCCTGATAACGCTTTTTGGAAATTGCTATAATCGGATCACCTTTTTTCCTTTCATAAATGACGAACTGGAAGGTCGAGGCCTTATCAAGACTGTCATTTGCTGCATCTGATATGAAAATATATCCTTTCATGTAATTAACATCTGCAGGAATTTCATAATCTGCAATTGAAACTGAAGTCCATTTATTATTCTTCATTTCAATAGGATAGCTTATCAGGTCCTTATCGGAGGAAGACATCTCCCAATAATAATCTACAACATCCTTTTTGATATTCATCTCATTTTTGGATTGAGCATGAATAACTAATGGAAAAGCAATAGCTATACTTATTAATAGAATAAATTTCATGAACGCACTGTTTAAAATTTGTGGTTGGAGGGATAGTTAAGCTTTAACTTTCGGATTCCAATTAGTAAAAATAAAGAAATATTGTGTTTATTCAAAAAATACATAGCTTTTTTGGTATTACTGGTTTGAGCTTAATAAAAACCAATCGAATAAAATCAATGCAAAACTTTATAATCAAAGCTTGGCGAGTAACATCCTGTTACCCTTTAAGACTAACATATCCGTATCGTTAAAAAGTTTCTTAAATTCATTTTTATAAAACTGTTCTGTTTTTTCGATGGCTTCATTATTCTGAGCCATCCTATTGTACATAAGCAGACCATTGGGCTCCAATCTCCTTTTCAAATTTTGCAAAAAATCAGTAGTCTCAAAAACTGAAGGCACTTTATCATCAATAAATATATCGACGATGATAAGACCATATGTGGCTGTTTCATTTTTTATGTATTCAAGGGCATCGGTACAATGCAATTCAATTTTTGATTCCAATTGTGGCAATCCGTATTTTTTTGCCAGCCTGACCACTTCCGGATCTATGTCTACACAGGTATAACTGTAATTTTTATGAAGCAGTTTTTCAAGTATAATTGGGATACTCAGTAAACCTACACCCAATATTAACACCTTGTCAATTTTATGACTATCGAGATCAATTTTATAAAAGCTGTCTCTGAAATTTATATACAAATCCTCATAAGAATAGACTGCATGCTCTGTACAAAGTGCATAACGTCCTTTATTCAGCACTACTTCAAGCGTTGTGCTGTATTCGCTTTTTACTTTTTCCAAAGGAATTGTGAAAAAATTGCTTAAAAAACGCTTCCACCAGGGTTGTTTCATTGAAATACTTTTTAAAAACCCAGTTATAATTCCTCCTCCTTTTCCCAATAACGGTAAGGGATGCTTTGTTCGTATACTGTCCGTAAAATTTGTTCATCTTCAAAACTGAGTTCTATACCTCTGCGCAGCATCATTTTTTCGGCTGCATCAACGGCATCTTCAGGGCGATAAGTCAGCATAGCTTCTGCCCCGCCCCAGGAATAAGATGGTATAAACTTTTCGGGAAAGCCTGCTCCAAATATATTTGCGGAAACGCCCACAACAGTTCCGGTGTTAAACATAGTATTGATGCCGCATTTGGAATGATCCCCCATAAAAAGTCCGCAGAATTGCAGTCCCGTGTTTTCATACCCGCCCGTTGCGTAGCTCCATACTTTCACCTCTCCATAATTATTTTTCAGATTGGAATTATTGGTATCTGCCCCCAGATTGCACCATTCACCGATGACCGAATTGCCCAAAAACCCGTCATGACCTTTGTTTGAGTAACCAATCATCACAGAATTATTAATTTCACCGCCTACTTTACAATGCGGCCCCAAGGTAGTAGCACCATAGATTTTAGTGCCCATTTTGGTAGCCGAATGTTCGCACATAGCCAAAGGGCCGCGAAGCATGCAGCCTTCGAGGACCTCGGCCTTAGAACCAATATAAATGGGGCCTGTTTTGGTATTTAGAATGGAACATTCAACAGAAGCGCCTTCTTCAATAAAAAGCAGTTCGGAATCGCCCAAAAGTCTGTTGGTATCGGACAATGGCTGCGACTTTCTTCCCGATGTAATCGTCAGAAAATCCCGCTTAATTTCTGCATCATTTTTACTGAAAATATCCCAAATATGACAAATCTGAGTATAGGACTCTGTCCAATCGATTCCCGAAAGCTGATCAGGCTGTTGTCCACCAAGATACAATCTGGCACTGATTGCATCAAGTTTAAGTGCTATGACGCAATCGCCATCGACCAGGGCATGGTACAAGGGTAACTGAGCTATACGTTTGCACAATTCCGGGTTCGGCAGCACAGATCCGTTCACGAGAAGATTTACAGCTTCATATCGGCAGGGAAATTTGTCGGAAAGGTGAAACTGTGTATGATATGAACTGCGTACATTCAGTGCTTTCTCCCATTTTTCTTTTATGGTCATAATACCGACGCGCAGTTCGCTGATAGGTCGGGTATAGGTAAAGGGTTTCAAATGATCTATCAATGACAGATCATCGAACAGAATGAGATTATCCATGATGTACATAACTTTTGATCTGTAGCAAATCTACAAATAATATTGAAAGAATCAACTTAAGCCTTATCTTTGAGTTTAATAATTTGGGAATAGAGATTACTTTCTCCTGCTGAGGCTTCCCGACTTTCGTATTATTACTTTTTGTATTATGCTGACACTTTGGTTAATGCCCGATAACGATACTTATGTCAAAATCAGTCAACTGATTGAAGATTTAAGTACTGTGCACAACATGCCCCGTTTCGAGCCGCATGTGACGTTGCTCAGCGGTATTTTCGACGACCCGGTTACAGCCATAAAAAAAACGAAACAGCTTGCTGCTCAAAACAAGGCATTGAGCGCCTCACTTACAGGAGTTGAATATTTGGAACACTTTTACCGCTGTCTTTTTTTTCGAACCGATGACAGTGAGGATATTTACAATCTTCGCGAAGCGGCAGAAGGACTTTTTGAACACTCTACTGTAAATCCATTTATACCTCATATCAGCTTTCTTTACGGCTCTCTGCCTACTTTTAAAAAGGAAGCGATTATTGCAGAACTCGGAAATCGTTTTTTGGGCGGTTTTCAACTGAAAAGACTGCGTCTGGTAAGAACAGAACTGACACCGGAGCATTGGGAAGTGCTTGGGGAATTTGAATTGGGGGTTTGATAATAATCCTTTCTAACCAACATCTAACTCATCCCCTCTCGTCACTTATGACGAGACTCTTCAAAAAGAAGGGGCTTTTTCGGCAAAGCCGAAGACTCCACAGGAGTCTGAAAAGCCCCTCTTTTCAGGCGCAGCCAAAGAGAGGTTGGGTTGAGTCTTTCTGTTTTACTAATACTACCTGCGCTGTCTCAACGCACCCATTGCCCACCAGCCAATTCCCAACAAACCCACTATCGGTAACAGATACCACCAGATATAGCTGATAGGTTCACTTATGGAGACACTCCTGAAGTCGCCTACCTGACGGAATTGCCCCCAATATATCGGCGCCAGTTTATCTTCGGGCATTTTCTCCAAGTACTCCATTCGGGCACGGCGCAGCGCCTCATCTTTTGAGAGTCCTTTTTGAAGATTTTCATAGAAATATTTTACCAATTCTGCGGATTCCGATTCTTCAGAAACATTCCAAAGTGAGGAAATTAAAGATCCGGCTCCAGCCTGTAAAAATGCCATTTCCACAATAAAAGAAGAGGGGGCACTAAGATGCGGCATCAATACTAGAGCAGCATTCAGCTCAATAGCCTCCAATTCATTCAAAGACAGCTTCTCATTAGAAAAAATCAATTCAGATTCATTTGCTGTTATGCCCAAATGAATAAATCCGTAACGGGGAGCCTGCTCCAAAAAATCCTCTTTTTTGCTCTCCATTCCCTTGAAAGTAGTGGCGCTGAATCTTGAGAGCAGATAATCGGTATGAAGGCCCGCTAAACTGTCTTTCGAATTACTCATCGACATGATGTAGTAACTGACAGGGTTTAATGGCAGATTATGTTTTTCAAACCAGGACGAAATACTGAACTGATAGGAAATCCGGTGCTTTTTAAAAAGATAGGACAGTGTTTTGAATTTATCCTCATCTTTAGCTGCTTCAGTGCAAAGCATATCGAAAGGGAGTCCGTTCAATTCGGTAGAAGGAATGATCAGCAGTCTTTTGTTTTCACTATATAAAGCCGGAATTAGTTTTTTGTATAATTCATTTGATTTTTTTGCAAAATCAGGTGCTTTAGCATTGGTAACGATGAGTTGCTTGAATTCGGAAACTGTTTCATAAAGATTACTATCCAACGCCACAAGCTTAGCCGCTGTAGAATTAAAACTCAGGAGATAGGGGCTGTTATTAATATTAAGATAAGACAAAATCTGCATATCGGCGTCCAATTTCGACTGCAGTTCCTTCAATTTGGGTATCTGAGCGCCAAATTTGAGTGTGAGATATTTTTTCTGCTTTTTCAGCAAAACTGTGTGCAGTTCTTCGCGCTGTTTTTTTACTTCTTTCAGACGTGCTTCAAAATAAGAGAGCAGTTTTGTATCGTTAAGCGCCTGAAGTTTATTGACCTGAAAGGTCCAAAAACTTTGGTCTATTGCCAAGCGCTGTTCCAATGCCTGAAGGGAATCGGAGGGTTCTCTACCATTTAAAATTTTGGTGCCATTCCATAAATTATGTGCATTCATTCTTTCACTCAGAAAGAAAAGTTCCTGCAAATCTTCAACTGAATTGTTTTTTTTGTAATTTTTAAGGGAATTTCCTATCAGAGTACTAATGGTGACAGACAAAGATCCGTACCATATGGTTCTGTTTACCGGAGTATAAAGATGATTCTGTATGATTGACATTAAACCTGTTAAACTTTGCAGCGGCACTTTGCTCAGCCTTCCACTGCTGTCCACCTGCAATTGTTGGTAGGCAAACTCTTGCAGTGCCAATAAGGACCAATAATCAGGAATAAAATGTTCTGCGTCCGGGCAAAATCCGGAACTGTCTGAACTGTTATAGCGTGGACTCTGAAAGGAGAGTACTTTCTCTATCAGTTCAAAACCCTTTTTCTTATTTTTTGGA
Source organism: uncultured Bacteroidota bacterium (assembly GCA_903854205.1). Taxonomy (GTDB): domain Bacteria; phylum Bacteroidota; class Bacteroidia; order Chitinophagales; family Saprospiraceae; genus Saprospira. The sequence goes on from CAINVS010000418.1 coordinate 17,216, forward strand.
AAATAATCTCTGCCAATCCGCAGGTAGAGTTCAGCAAGAACTGACTTGGCCTCATCCTGTCCGGGGCGCTTTAAAAGAATAGCTTCTGCCTGCTGAAGCAGCGATTCTGCCAAGTTGCTGTTTCTATTATTGATAGCAGTTGCAGCCTGCAGCAGCAGTTCGTATTCCTTTCTGTAGTTGGTTATGCGCCACAGCTGTCCCAAGACATTTTCTTTCGCTGATATCTCAGGAGACCACTTATGAATACTGCCAAAAAGGAACAGTGCATCGGCAGCAAAAGCAGATAATGGCTTTCTTTTACTGTCAAAAACCAATTGCAGCAGACTGTCGGCGGCTTTTATGCCCTGCGATGATGCACTGTTGCTGTAACAGATAGCAAGCCCGATGCGGGCTGCGTCCAATTGCCAAATTGCCGTATCTGACTTTTCAAAATATCGGAGTGACTTTTCAAACAAATGTCCTGAAATGCTTCTGTCAAAGCTATTTTTAATGGTTTCAAACTGTGCTTTGCGCAGATTTACAGCGGCTTCCAAAGCAGCATCTTTTCGGTAAGCGGCATCCTGTTCCGATTCCAAACAGCGCTTTTCATAGCCCACCCAATTGCCGGCCTGTTCAAAACGGGCAGTCTGCAATAAGAAGGAATCGACCCTGATAGCAGGCCGAACCGGTGATATAGGCGCAATAGGTTTCTGAAAACTGTATATAGACAGGCAGAGTAATAAGATGCCTGCAAATTTTATAATAGTCTTACGATGACACATAGCTAAACTTTCTTTGTAGCAATAAAGGAAGAAATTTTAACAAATTCGACATCATGTCCAAAAAATTGATAGTTTATCGTCTGAAATATCAAAATATAGGAACTATTCAGTTAATTTAAGAGAACAGTAAAAAACGACATTATCTTTTGATAGGTAAGCCTTCAATGATTAATTAGCAGTCTTTCCTTTTTTGATCTGTTTTTTTATTGATGAAATCGTTGGCTAATATCCCGAAATTATTTACCTTTCGTTTTTTCAGCAAATTCCCTTTTTAGACTATTTCCTATGACACGCGAACGAATTATACAAATAAGCATCATATCGGCCTCCATTATCTTTTTTCTCGTAATTCTAATATTTACGATTGATTACATAGTGCTGCGAGACAGTCGAATTAAAAACAATTTGGCCAAGAAATTCTGCGAATGCACACTGAAAGAAAATGTTCAGAAAGGCTCTTTCGAACTCTTGGATGAAGGATTCCAATATGCCAACGGACTCGATGACTGTTACAGTAAGGATTTCAAAAAATATGGCAGAGGCATGACCGACAAACAGCGCGAAGCATTCATAGAAGATGTCCGTGACCGTGTTTTTGCTAAATGTCCGGCCAGTGTTGAAAAGGTTTTTGGCGGAATAGAAGGGTTGAAATGATGGGCGGATGTGCGGATGAGATGATGTGTGGATGTGCGGATGAGATGATCTGTGGATGTGCGGATGTGCGGATGTCAGCGAGGCAACAAGAAAATGGACTATGCCAATCAGAGATTGGGGTTTAATTTTTGAACAATTTCTAATTATTTTTGAAAACAGAATGAAATTTTAATAACATACTTTTTTTAACCTAAACATTTAGAGTTGCATTTATGACTTGAATGCTGCAGATTTATAAGACTTGTTAAGTTAAAAAGTACAATGCCTATTCTCTCTATCTAGTCACTGGTTCCTTTTTTTCGGTTCCTAATTCCCTGATAATAAGTACCAAGTACTTTCTACCAAGTACACCAATTCCTAAATCATGCTATACAACTCCGCTCAACAGAAAGCCCTTTTCGAACAGTCAAAAAACTTACTGCAGGAGGGCGTATCAGATAATAAAACAAAGGCTGAACAGCAGTTGGAACAACTCTGCGAAGCAATTATCTATCATGAATGGCGTTATTATGTGCTTGACCAGCCGGTTCTGAGCGATTATGAGTACGACTGTCTTTTCCAGATGCTGAAAGACATTGAAAGTGCCTATCCCGACCTTATCAGTGCCGATTCTCCAACACAAAGGGTATCGACTGATTTAACAGAGGATTTTCCGACAGTGGAGCACCTCACGCCTACTCTTTCTTTGGAAAACTCCTATAATCAGGACGATTTAGCCGATTTTGACAAACGCATTAGAAAGCTGCTCAATTTGGGTGATGGCCCTGAACTGCCTTATTGTGTGGAACCTAAATTCGACGGCGGAACTATTGTTTTGCTCTACGAAAATGATAAACTGGTACGCGGTGCCACCCGCGGAAACGGTGTGATGGGCGATGAAATCACTGCCAATATAAAAGCAATAAATTCCATACCGCTCCATGCCGCCTTTTCCAAATACGGCATTGCCAAAGTGGAACTGCGCGGAGAAGCGCTGATCAGAAAAGATTTGTTTGAAAAGGTAAACAGTCAACGTCTCAAAAACGGCGAACAGCTTTTTGCCAATCCCCGTAATGCCGCAACCGGCGGCCTTCGCGTGAAAGATCCCAAACAGGTAAAAGAACGAGCCCTCGATGCTTTTGTCTATCAGGTGGGTTATGCCGTAGATGCCGATGGCAACTCAGTGCTGACAAAGTTTGAAACACATAACGACCTCATCCGCATGCTCGAAGTTTTAGGATTTAAAGTACCAAAACTCGAGGAGGAAATGGCTGTTTGTCCCAATATCGGCAAAGTAGCCGACTTCTGTGCCAATTGGCAGGACAGCCGCGACAGCTACAGCTATGAAATAGACGGTATGGTGGTGAAACTGAATAATCTGGCCCTTCAGGATAAGTTGGGTTATACCTCCCACCACCCTCGCTGGGCGATTGCCTATAAATTTGCCGCCAAACAGGCTACAACAAAATTATTGAATGTGGAATATCAGGTGGGCCGCACCGGTGCAGTAACACCCGTTGCCAAACTGGATCCTATAGAGTTGGCCGGTGTAACAATCTCTTCTGTATCGCTGCACAATGCCGATCTTATCAGAGATAAAGACATCAGAATTGGCGATACTGTCCTGGTTGAACGTGCCGGAGATGTGATTCCTTACATTGTGAAAGCGATGGAAGAATTGCGCGACGGCAATGAAACCCCGATTGTATTTCCGACACATTGTCCGGTTTGCGAATCTGAACTCGAAAGACCCGAGGGTGAAGCGGTTTGGCGTTGTGTGAGTCCGGCCTGCGAAGCGCAAATTTTAGAAAGACTCAAACACTTTGTGTCGAAAGATGCTATGGATATCGACGGTTTCGGCTCGGCATATATTGATAAATTTTATCAGGAGGGCCTATTGAAAAATATTGCCGATATCTATCGCCTCGATTTTGATAAAATTGAAAAGTTTGAAGGTTTTGGCAAACGTTCGGTTGAAAAACTAAAAAAAGCTATCGAAGCCTCCAAACAAAATCCGATATACCGCCTCATCTATGCCCTGGGAATCCGCTATGTGGGTGAAACCAATTCCAAGATTTTCGCTGCTGCAGTTGAAAATGTAAAGGATCTGAAAAACTGGTCATTAGAACAGCTGATGATGCTGCGAGAAATAGGTCCAAAAGTGGCACAGGCCCTTTTCGATACCTTTGCTTTGCCAGATACTTTGGAACTTATTTTGGAACTCGAAGCCTTGGGTGTGAATACCAACAGACTTGACTCTGAACTACCGAAGGCAGAAGGCAGCGGAGTTTTGAGCGGAAAAACCTTTTTATTTACCGGCACACTCACTGAAATGACCCGTGATGAAGCTGAAGGAATGGTGGAAGAGCATGGCGGGAAAATCCTGAGCGGCGTGAGTAAAAACCTGAATTATCTGGTTGCCGGAGAAAAAGCAGGTTCCAAATTGGAAAAGGCGCAAAAATTGGGCATTCCGGTGCTGACTGAGGCTGAGTTTTTGGAAATGCTGATTTGATGTGCGGATGAGTTGATCCCGTCTTGAGTCGGGACGAGTTGTGCGAATGTGCGGTTTATTTTTGATGTGAGGATGACTTTTTGAAAAACCAACTACTGAAACAAGTGTATCGGAGTTTACGCAGAGATTCAGTAAGAGTTTCCTTTTGTTCTTCTAAGTCCGGTGAAATGTCTTGCTACCTGATACCTGATACCTGATACTAATTTCTGACAAGCACTAAAATATGAACATCGGATACAAATTGATTAAAAATGAAAAATCCTGGATTCCCAATGACTTTGATGGATGGGGACGTGGAATTGGCGTGGGGATTGTGGTGGAACCGCCATTTGAGCTTCCTGATGAGGAAGTAGA
>CAINVS010000419.1 GCA_903854205.1 uncultured Bacteroidota bacterium
CACTACGCGTAGCCCTTCGGGGTTCACTACGCGTAGCCTTGGTTCATCACGAACTCTAATAACGGATCTTGGTTTAATTTCTCTGTTTTTAGTACGCTATTCAATTGAAAAGGCTGCCCAAGGGACAGCCTTTGTATTTTTATTAAAATCTTTTCTTAGATTACTGTGGAAAAATAGTTATGATCAGTGCGCCTTCATTGGGATTCGGTGCTGTTGTATTGCCACCGGCGTAAAAGTTATCAAAGGCATATTTCCGAGCCCTAACAGTAAAGGTATAGGTTCCCGGAGTCAGTGAAATCATATTTGTCATAGACCAATGAGCGATTGTACCGGTAATTCCAGCAGCATCATTGATGTCTGTAGTCTGAAACATATCGGAAATGGCAGTGGCACCGTTGAACACTTGAACTATTGTGCCGGAACCGGTGGTAGTACTAAAAGTTTCCATTGAACCATAGGTTGAAATTTGAACTTTAGCATTGGTTGTAATAGTAAAGGTCTGTGTCAGCCCGGTTATTGGTAAAAATGAGGTGGAATTAATTATTGTGCGTGTAGCAATAGCTTTATAAGTAGTAATGAGTGCCCCTGCAGCCTGCCAAACAGGTGCAACCCCCGAGCCCTGACTTACCAGTACTTGACCTGTGAGCCCTGAATTTCCGTTAGGCATTAGGGCGCCATCAAAACGCAGATTTCCATTAATATGCAACTTTTGTTGAGGGGCAGCTGTACCTATTCCAACATTTTGAGCCAAAACATTTTGACTAAAAATATGAAAAAATAAGAAAAAGAATAGAGTTTGTTTCATAGTAGATCTTTAAAAAGTTGGAAAAAATGGGGATATTTTAAAGCATAAAAATAAGTAAAATTTAGCTTTTATAGAGTAAATTGTATGGTTTTATTTACATAAATTATTTTTTAATATTAGACTATGGAATAGCCTAAGGAATATAAACAGTTTTGCCTCTTTTATAAAAATAACTATTTATATTTGTTGATATTAAACACAAATAAATTTTCATAATAAATCAATTATATAGAAAAATGCAAACAAAAGAAGATATTGTAAATAACTGGCTTCCCCGCTATACAGATACTCCACTGAATGCATTCGGGTCTTATATTCTTCTGACAAATTTTTCAAACTATGTGAAGCTTTTTGCTGATATGCACGGAGTGGAAATAAGAGGTACTGCAAAAGCAATGCAGACAGCAACTGCCGGAAAAATTACAATTATTAATTTTGGTATGGGCAGCCCAAATGCAGCCACAATTATGGATCTGCTCACGGCTATCAATCCGGAAGCCTGTCTTTTTCTCGGAAAATGCGGCGGCCTTAGAAGTGACAAAAACAAGGTAGGTGATCTAATTTTACCAATTGCTGCGATCAGAGGCGAGGGAACTTCAAATGACTATCTTCCACCCGAAGTGCCGGCACTGCCTGCCTTCGCACTGCAAAAAGCAATATCAACCACAATTCGCGATTATGAACAGGATTATTGGACAGGTACCGTTTATACTACCAACCGCAGGGTTTGGGAACACGATGCTGAATTCAAGGAATATTTGCGCAAAATCCGTTGCCTGGCAATCGATATGGAAACAGCCACATTTTTTATAACGGCTTTTAAAAATAAAATTCCTGCCGGAGCTTTGCTGCTGGTTTCAGATATGCCTATGACTCCCGAGGGGGTTAAAACAACTGAGAGCGATACAAAAGTTACCAATAATTTTGTTGAAAAACATTTGAAAATCGGAATTGACTCGCTCCGACAGCTCATCTATCAGGGACTTACGGTTAGGCACCTGAAGTTTTAGAGAAGAATAGAAAAGAGAAAGCTTACATTAACAAAAACAGAAAAGAGATTGGGAAATCTCAAATCTCACATGAAACATCTGCTAAAATAAAAAAGACGGCAAATATCTTTAAAATGTATAACGGCACTGACATCCGAAAGTAATGCGCTTTAGGGTAAAATGGTCGTACGGCAGATGATCTGTTACTGCTCTGAACTAATAATACTTGCATGGGGCAATCTCTCTGCAAAGCATTTTGGCAGCTGGTTCCACAGAACAGTACTGCGTTTTATGGTGCTTCATGTTATCAAGATACCTAAAGGAAAGGTACCTGCTGTTCAGGAAATAAACAGGAAAAAGTGGGACTAAACTCTTAGAATTTGAACAGTACCGGAAATATAATTTGATTTGTTGGACAGGTTTATTGTAAAATCCAACTGTCAAAACAATTCCACAGGCTTTTGATAATTTAAGCAGAAAAAGAATGATATCGTATGAACTGCATACATATCGATCATCATTTAGAACGGTCTGACGTTTACTATTCTAATGGAAAGCATAAAATAAATGTGAATGCGGTTATTTTAGTTAACTTTGTTTTTATTCACCTTTCAACAGATAAATAATTTCGAGCAAAACTGCCTTTAGGAAAGATCTATACTTGGAATTGGTCAGTTTGTTTTTGAAAATTTATTTATCATTATGTGTTTTTCAGCCACTGCCAGCTTCACTGCAGGCGCTATTCTTACAGTAACGGGAATTGCAAGTATCAAAAAAACGACTAAAAAAGCTCAGATCCCTTTTGCCGCAATTCCATTTATTTTTGGTATTCAGCAATTGGCAGAAGGTTTTTTGTGGCTATCGCTCAGCGATAAAATATCAGTTAATGCAAGCCTTCCAATGGCCTATGTTTTTCTCTTTTTTGCACAGATTTTATGGCCATTTTGGGTCCCCTATTCCATGTTGAGGGCAGACCGACAAAAAGAATCGAAAATATTATTGGGAATAGGGCTCATCGTTTCTCTGTATTTGGCATTTTGTCTGATGTCTTTTCCAGTAATACCTAAAGTTGAAGGCCATCATATTGTATATTACCAGTTTTATCCCCCGAAACTGCGTGTATTTGGTTGGATTTTGTACCTTATTGCAACCGTTATTCCTCCATTACTTTCCAAAATAAAAGGAATGAAATACTTTGGAGCTATGATTTTGTTTTCCTGTATTATAGCGATTGTTTTTTATGAAGAGTATTTTATATCTGTCTGGTGCTATTTTGCTG
>CAINVS010000420.1 GCA_903854205.1 uncultured Bacteroidota bacterium
ATTTTAATTTTTGCTGAAATTCAATTTCATCTTTACAATTATGATATGGAGTGGATTCAGATTTATTACAGCAGCCAATTTCATCAGATGTCATTACTTGAAATATATCAATTATATCTTTTTCTCCAGCTTTCAGATTAGAAGAAGCATTGACAGCAAATAAAATTCTTTTATTATCCATCTTGATATGACCTATTTTTTGGTAACCAATATTTCTGCACTAGAGTCCTCTCTTGCTTTTTTTATTTCATCTTCAAACTCTTGTTTACTTAAATTTTCTTTATTAAAAGTAGCCTCACCTACTTTTACTGTAAGAGAATATTTGGGATATTTGTTGTTCCAATATTCTAATACAGTGATAAAAGTTGAAACACTTGTTAACAATAAGGAAATTATGTCTATGGCAACAGAAAGATCTCCTTTACTGTCCAAAATTTCCTTCTTTACCAACTCGCTTGTGATATTAGTTTCAGATTTGATCAAATTATTTAAATCTATAATAGCATCAGAATCTGAAATAGTGGGATCAAAGTTCAATCTAATATTCATTTTTTAGTTTTTTTTTAATTTCTCATTGCAACAACAGAACTACCGCAACGCCATAGGATTTAAACATTCCAAACCACTATAAATCAACTATTTAAAGAGGAAGACATGTTCAGCGTCCATTGCGGTATATGGAAACAAATGTACAAAATGAATTTATATTTCCAAAAAAACAAATGCTTTCAAGCGCATAGTCAGCCCATAAACGCGCAAATTTTCTATAGCGATGATTTTCAAATCCAAAAGCCACAGCGGTAGGCTCCCAAAAAAACCTACCGCCATCCCCCTAAATCGGAAATCAAAAATCCAATCAAAAATCAAAAATCGAACAAATCGGAAATCGGAAACCCCCTAATGCCCCTTCCGAATCTCTTCCTCATCATCCATCTTCCCACTCATCTCTATCTTCCGCCAATCAAACGTTTTCCCATAACGTTTCAGCGACTTTTCGGGCTGAAATACCTGCGGGTCGTGCGCGAGCGCGCGGTAGGTTTTGTAATCAGGTTTATCCGTAAAGAAATCGGTGAGCAGGCTCGCGGTGGCATCGTACTGGTTCACCGGCGGCAGGCCCAGGATGTGGTACATGGTGCGCAAAATGGAGCCAAAATTGGCGTGGCGGTGCGACATATACCTTTTTTTCACATAAGGACCGGCCATCATCAATACGCTGCGGTGGGCGTCGATATGGTCTTGGCCGCCTTGGGGGTCGTCTTCGGTGACGATCACGAGCATGTTTTTCCAGTACGGGGTGCCGGATAAGAATTGCAAGATGCGGCCCAAGGCCAGGTCGTTGTCGGCTACAAAGGAATGTACGAACGGGTAACCGTCGTCCGGACGAGGGTCGGAACCATGGTCGTTGGGCAATTGCATGCCGATAAAGGCGGGCATTTTTTCTTTGCCGCTCAGCCAAAGTTCGGTGAAGGCTTTTTCAAACTGATCTACCCGAAACTGGTCGGGAATGTTGCAGTTGAAACCGGCGTATTCGCGGCTGGTGTGGGCGTACACGGCTTTGGGCAGGGGAAACGGCACGGCGTGCGCACTGCCGAATTCGGTGTTATTCCACTCTTCATACGCG
>CAINVS010000421.1 GCA_903854205.1 uncultured Bacteroidota bacterium
AGAGTTGCATTTATGACTTGAATGCTGCAATTATAAACTATTATAAGTAGTTATTTTAATAAAATTACAACTATAAATAAAATTAGAATGTTATTAATTTGTACTTTTTTTTGACAGGTTCCATATATACTTTTATATTGACAGAACAGCAGGCTAAGATACTTAGACATTAAAAACTTCAGAATTGTTTTTTCAAGGAAAATTAAAACGTATAATTTACAATATGTTCGACCATGAAAAATACACAGATTCGTATTTTTAATCGCATTTCTACTCAATATTCCAGTTGGCAGTGATTCTCATCCAATAGAAAAGAATTCTACTGCGAATGAGAAACATAAAAACAATAAAAACAATATTATTTGTATATTTAATTTAACACCTATTACATGAAAAACATTATTTTAACTATTGCAACAGTTTTTGCTGTACAGATGGGGTATTCACAATTACCTTCTTTAGGAACATTAAAAAACAAGGCAAAAGATGCCGTTACCAAAGACAAGAAGACAGAAAGTAGTTCATCAAGCAGCTCTTCTTCTTCTTCTTCTTCAACAAAAGCAAATGCAGATGGCCGTCCGGAATTTGATCCGGAAAGCGATACTTACAGAGCTTACAGTATCGTTCGCGATGAAATTTCATCTGTAAAAAGTCAAATGAAGCCTGAAAATTGGGATAAAAATCCTGAAGGCCGCAATTTTGATGCAGCCAAATACTGGAACAATGCCAATACTAACTTGGACAAACTGAAAGCTGATCCAAAAGAGTCAAAAAAACCTTATGTAGCTGAATTCGACAAACAATTGAAAGAGCTTGATATAGAAAGAAAAGCAAAATTTGAGCGTTTTACTACGGATGAAAAATACAAAGGTAAAATGGAATCTTACCAAAGATTTGCTACTCTTGGTTGGGAGATTAGTGATAAAACATTGGAACCTTCGTACAAAGGTTATTATGCTTTCAAAAAAGAATTTGAAACAGCCTGCCCCGATGAGTTCAAAGACAGTTATATCCAAGGCCAAATTAAACAGGTGGATAATTTCTTTCAGGTTGAAGTTTACAAGGTTACACCCGGTCTTAATGCTGAGGTTGACAAAATCATCAAAGAAATGTACGCTTTAAATTCAAGAAATGAAGCAAGCTATATTCTGAATGCCAAAAGCTATCAGAAAAGCTTTGAAAAACCTTTGGAAACTATTGCCTACAATAAAAAGTTTCTGATGGAAAAAACGGAGGAGATTGATGCAGTAAAAGCTAAGATCGACAAAGAAAAAGCCATGCTCGATGAATATATCAGCAGCGGAAAATTGGAGGCTAATCAGGCTAAATACAAACAGGAAATCATCGATGCTGTCCGTTTGGGTAAACCTGCTATGACTAACACAACCTATGATGCAATGGCAAAAACCGGTGCAGCAGAAAAGGGTAAAGTAACTAGAGTAGTTATTACCAGTGCAGTTTGGACTGTCGCCAAAACTGAATACGGTTTCCCATTACATAAATATCTTGACGTAGATCTCGCTATCACCGATGCAACCGGTAAATGCTGGTTGGCTTATGGTCAAATAAGAAAACAGTATGAAGGCGGCGGTGTTTATGGTGCTGAATATTTCAATTTCTGGGGTCTTCAGGATGAAATGAATTGCGCTAATATTACTAAGTAAGATCAAAGAATAAACAAAGGGCTGTCCAAGATTTTGGGCAGCCCATTGTTCTTAGCCATCCTATTAACCTTCCACTTATTTTTATTTATATAAGAACGTGGCCTTACAAAAATGCAGTATATTTAAGACACCGTAGGTCGAATGTATACAAAAATACTAATAAAAAAATTGTTTAGAGTTGCCAATTGCTTAGTTCCTTTTTTATTCGTTTCTGAAACTTGCGCTATTTGGAATGTTCAACAACCTTAGGCTGAGTTTTAGTATTCAGCTTATTATAAAATTTATGAATGAAAGTGCAACGTCCTCTATTCTTGTAATCCGCAAGGAATACTTTTCATAGCTACTAAATCATAACGAAATGACCGGATGGATCATCATCAGAAATCAGGTTAATAATACATCGACTCTCAACGAATATTCGCTAAGAAGACTCCATGAATCCGCCGCAGCCGAGGGTTTGAATGTTCATATATATAGTCCCAATCAATTCAAACCCTTTGTTTCTTTGGGTGAACAAAATTCCATTTATCTTTGCGGAAAACAGACCCCACTTCCCGACTTTGTATTGGTACGCATGGGGTCGAAAATTGAATATGATGGCTTGTCCCTGATTCGACATTTTCAAAGTTTGGGTATACCGATTTTCAATAAGCCCGATTCCATTGAAAAAGTAAAAGATAAGCTCTATACGGCTCAATTGCTTTTGAAAGCAGGCTTGCCTTTTCCGGCAACGATGCTGTGTACAGAATCGATAGATTGGCAATTGGTCTCCGAAAAAATCGGATTCCCTTTGGTTCTTAAAACTATTTCAGGCTCAAAAGGAGAAGGGGTCATTCTTTGCCAAAACAAGGAACAAATATCCGAACTCGTTCTTTTTTTCAATGCCAGCCACTACAATGGTAACTTTATTTTGCAACAATTTATCTCCGACAGCTTCGGCCGCGATATTCGGGTTTTTGTGGTGGGCAACAAAGCTGTAGCGGCCATGAAACGCTCGGCTTCAGACGGGAGTTTCAAAGCAAATTTCTCAAGAGGAGGACATGTCGAAAACTATCCCATCACTCAAGAATTGTCAAATTTGGCCATTAGAATAAAAGATGTATTCCAACTTGATCTTTGTGGCATCGATTTGTTGTTCCACGAAAATGGTTTTATGGTCTGCGAAGTCAATTCCTGTCCAGGTTTTGAAGGATTGGAATCTTGTACAAATACAGATGTTGCCAGAGAAATTTTTATACATATCAAAAAAGAACTTACACAAAAACTAATATAACTAGGAACTAAGCGGTATCAACCTTCTAATTTAAATTAAAATCCTTAGAATGGGTATAGAAAATCGTGCAGCAAATCGTGCAGCAAATCATAGCAGCCAACTTATTCAGCAGGGAAGCTTTAATCCAGAACAGCATTGGTATTCAAGGGCATTAGATTCGAGTATTCACCCTATAGTTGATTTTTTTATGCGCCTGCACCCAAAGCAAATCGTTAGTCGATATTGCCACCTCCATCCAAATGTAAAGGAATCAGACCTTCATCATTGGCTCAGTTACCAACCCAAATACCTCCAATGGTCAGGCACCGACCTGATTCACGTGATGAACAAGCAAGGAAATCGGGAAATGCTTGTCATTGAAAATAATTCTTGCCCCTCGGGACAAAAATATATGCCCTTGCTCGACCATAACCAAAGACAGGGCGGATACCGGAGTATGATGGAGCATTTTAAGCCTTTACTTTCTGCCAAAAATTCTTCTGTTCAAGGCGCATTGGCGGTGGTCTATGATAAAAACACCTTGGAAACTTCGGGCTATGCGGCTGCGCTAGCCGATGTCATGAACGAGCCTGTACATTATGTGCCATTTTATGAAGCTGAGGAAAATCCTGCGGTTCGATTTGATAAACAAGGAATTATGCAAGTATGGGGCAGCGACCAACGCTGGCATCCTATTAGGGCCGCCTTTCGTTACCTGACACAACGCCCTTGGAATCGTGTTCCCTTGCGACTCAAAACGCAATTGGTTAATCCCATCATTGCTTGCTTGGCAGGCGGGCGAAACAAAATGATGGCTGCCAAAGCTTACGATATTTTCAATGGAACTATTGCCACTAGCGGCCTAAAAATACAAACGCCCGAAACTATCTGGAATGTGCGCAAAGAAGAGGTGCCAATCTGGGTAAAAAAAATGTGCGGGCAGGCAGTGATAAAAGTGCCTTACAGCAATGCTGGACAGGGCGTATTTACGGTTATCAATGATGCGGAGTTGGAGGCTTTTATGCGCCGAGATTTCCCCTATCAATTGTTCATCGTTCAGCATTTGATTGGACATTACCAATGGCGAACAGACGATAACAACAATAATTTTTACCATATTGGCACGGTGCCCAATGCCCTGGGTGAAAGCTATGTTTCCGATTTACGGATTGTCATTTGTGCTACAGGACAGGGTATTCGACCTGTTTGTATGTATTCGCGCCGCGCTAAACAGCCGCTTTCCAACACTGTATTAAACAGCGGAAAATCTTGGGAAATGTTAGGTACAAACCTTTCGATTCGCAAGGATATTAATGCTTGGGATTTTGATGTATCGCGTCTACTGCTCATGGACCAGCTTGATTTTGATCAGTTGGGCTTGGGGTTGGATGATTTGGTAGAAGGTTATGTACAGTCGCTGCTGTCTATGATAGCCATCGACCAAATGGCTCAATTGCTGGTGAGTAGTCGGGGCACTTTCAAAAAAAAGTTGTTTAAATCGCTCAATAATGATACTGTACTTTTGCAAGAAATGATGCGGTAAAAGTAAAAATTGACAAAGAAAAAGCCATGCTCGATGAATATATCAGCAGCGGAAAATTGGAGGCTAATCAGGCTAAGTACAAACAGGAAATCATCGATGCTGTCCGTTTGGGTAAACCTGCTATGACTAACACAACCTATGATGCAATGGCAAAAACCGGTGCAGCAGAAAAGGGTAAAGTAACTAGAGTAGTTATTACCAGTGCAGTTTGGACTGTTGCCAAAACTGAATACGGTTTTCCATTACATAAATATCTTGACGTGGATCTCGCTATCACCGATGCCACCGGTAAATACTGGTTGGCTTATGGTCAAATCAGAAAACAGTATGAAGGCGGAAGCCCAATAATAATAAATTGCGATACATAATAATTGATTTGGGATGATTAAAATAAATTGATAAACGAAATGTAATATGAAATGGTTGGGCTGAGTTTATATGTTCTGACTCACCCCAAACCCCTCTCTCCAAAAAGAGGGGCTTTTGAAACTCCTTCGGAATTTTCGGCTACGCCGATTCATTGACTTTGCGAGTCATAACAGAACCAGTGACGATTGTGCTTCCCCTCTTTTTGTAGAGAGGGGATACCCGCAGGGAGGGGTGAGTCAGCTTGTAGGTTAAAACCTAGGTTAAAACCTACGCCTCCAGTGGTACTGAAAAACCGAAGACTAAAGTCTTTCTGTTTTTTGGACAATTGATTGTTGACGATTGCGCTTCCCCTCTTTTTGTAGAGAGGGGATACCCGCAGGGAGGGGTGAGTCAGCTTGTAGTTTAAAACCTACGCCTCCAGTGGTACTGAAAAACCGAAGACTAAAGTCTTTCTGTTTTTTGGACAATTGATTGTTGACGATTGTGCTTCCCCTCTTTTTGGAGAGAGGGGATACCCGCAGGGAGGGGTGAGTTCATACCCTCACAAAAAAAACAAAACCCCCAATTTGCTAAAATCGGGGGTTTTGGTCAATTGATTAACAGAAAAACTATCTGTTGAAATAATAATTTAAACCAAAATAGAAACCCAATGTACTGATATTGAAAATCTGAATTTGAGTAGATTTAATTTTGTTATCGTTATTGTTCGCATCAGTTTCGGTAGTTGCTGTGAGCGCTAAAATATTGCCCAATCCTGCTTCCAAACCTATTTTCGGAGTAGGGAAGAACAGAATACCGGGAGCTATGCCGACAGAGATCTGAAAAATAGGATCACTTTTTACGGAAAGTGAACCTGTCTCGCTTTTGCCGTTCGTGGCTGAAAATCCAAGATTCAAATCTCCGGTGAAAGCAAATTTACCCTCATCGCCCAAAGGTAGTGCATAACGGCCAAAAAGACCTACAGAAAGTGTGTTGCTGCTTGTTGTAGTGACAACAATGCCATTTATTTTTCCGTTGGTTCCGGCAAAGCCAAACTTAATGCCGGCTGCAATATTATCTGTGAAATAATACCCAATGCGCGGTGTAACGTTAAAACTGGATGAGGTCGGTCCTTTGGTGGTGCTGGAGCCGTTCTGATAGTTGGTTCCGCCCATTGTAAATCCAAGGCTTCCGCCTGCGAAAAGTCCTTTGCCAACCTGTGCCTGAGCTGCAGAAGCGAGCCCTATGAGAAGGGCTGTCATCATCATAAATAGTTTCATACTTTGTGTGATTTTACATATTAAAAAATATTTACCAAATAGCCAATATGCCAATTAGCTTTCTGCATTTGTAACAATGTAAATGTATGCTATTTAAAATAAATAAAAAATGATTAAACCCCACCCCTTTTGTGATAAGTATGTTGTATTTCTTTGAACTTAGAATTGTTGAATCACATTTTCATAAATGCAAGGATCTTGACCATTGCCAAGGTATCCAATCCGCAATATTCAAGCAGTTGTTTTCTGAGCAGTTCAGGACTTAAATCGCCGAGACTGTCTGTGAGATAACGATACCAGAGTATGGCTGCCAACATGCCGTCAGCAATGTCCAGATCGGCATAAGAACCTTCTTCCGGTAGCAGGACAGGCAACACGGTTTTTATACTGGATCTTCCTTTGAATCCAGGGTGCAGATAAATTCCGCCATCCTGATTAAAAACTTTTTCCATATCGACCGTGCGCTCGTTGATACTTTCCAAAAGCGGACCGTATTCCGGGTAAAGTTCAGCCATTTCACGGTTTCTGGCTTTTTCAAAACTGTCATGCCAGACCAGAAAAGTTCCGCCTTCTAAGGGCACCTGAGAAGAAAGTGCGGCCAATAGGGCAGGAGTGGGGTATTCTTTTCCTTTAGGTAAAAATTCAAAATGCTGCGCTTTGTCACCTGCTTCCTCTATAATATCTAAACTGTATTGAAATACTACATGCTGAAAAGGTTTGCTGTTTGGATATACAGGAATGCTTGAGGTAATAGCCTCGTAATCTATAAAATACAACGGATAATTCAGTTTTCCGAGCCAGTTTTTCAAGGCTTCTTTATTAATTAAGGGGCCTTTCGATTTAGATAGTAAAATCTGCAGTTTTTGCTGTTCTGTTATGATGTAACTTTCCGGAATATCTTCTAATTCGCTGATATTTTCCCCCAATAATTTTTTATACCCTTCTTTGTCGATTCCCTTAAATTCCGAAACTGAACCAATTGGATTTGGGTGAAAGCGTTTGAGCGCAAGACAGTCCCGGTTATTGCACTGATGCCCCTCGGGATAAAGCATAAACAGCGGCTTTTTTGCATATTCAATAGCTTCTGCTACCTTTTTTCCTACTTTGAAGAGTATCTTTTTCACTTTTGAAGTTACATCGCTCACACAAAGAAACTGTTCGCATTCAATTTCTCCGCCGGTATAGATATAATCGGGATTGATAAAGATGGCAAATACTTTTGTGATGGGCTCTCCGGCCTGTTTTAATACATGGTACATAAAGGCGAGGTCCCAAAGTTTGTGGCTTTTAAAGGCGCGGGAATTAAAGACCTCGTAAATGGCAGTCTTGCCCTCAGATTCATAATGTTCGTAAAAATCAATTTTTACTTTCAGGGTCTCAGTTTCGATTTCTTTTTGAACCTCAAATTTTCTGCCCTCTTTTTTTTGTAAAAGTTTCTGCGCCTGCAGTTCAATAGCCGATTTCTGTTCAATAAAATACTGCTGCATAGTGTCTATGCTGTCTGCTTCTTCAATAGTTTCGTTCATCCGAAGCCAATAGCGTTCTTTGCATTGCCCGAATTCACGGAAAAGAAATTTTGTGAGTTTATGCAGCATTGTTTTTAGGATAAATATTTGAGGATAGAATATTTTGTTTATTATTTATTGATAATTTTCCTTGATTCTTCAGCTTTATAAAATCTGTCAAGCAGCTGGAAAAATTTATTAAGCGTTTCAGCCGACATTTCAACCTGTATATTTGTCAATTTGCCTTTCAATTGTAGGTATTCGTTGAAAATATCATTAATTATTTTTTTCTCAACATCAGTTCTTTTTACAATTTGGGCGATAATTGTTTCGTCGCCCATTTCTTCATCTTTGAGCAGAATGCTATAGCGTCGGCGCAGATGAGCTCGGAAAAGCTGCATCAGTTTCTCAAAAATCACCTTATGATTTTGCTGTTGGAAATAGAGTCTGCCGATTGTATTTACAAATTCGAGAGAGGTATTTCTATTGTCTTCTATAATAGGAATATTCTGCTGACGGCGTTTTGCACCAAAAAGGGCATAAAGAAACGCGAGCATCAGCAGTAGAATCCAAGCCCAGGTAAGTGCAGGCTCTGAGAAAATAAATTCAAGGGGTGTTTTGGGCTTATCAAAACGTTTTTCAGGCTTTTCCATATTGCCGTAATCCGGCCTTGTACTCACATTGTCCCAAATCCAGGTTTTTGCTTTGAAATGGGAGAGTACATTGTTTAAATATTCAAATCCGGCCTCATTATTATTACTGAGATAAAGATTTGTAAAGAGCAATGGATTGGTATGCCAGTAAATATAGCCTTCGCCTACATTTGCACGAATGAAATTCGTGTAAAGAGCCTCTTTGTAATTCTTATTGCCAAAACTGCCTAGCTTTACAAATGGTGGGCAGAGATTGTATGTCGGGAGATAGGACCAATTGTATTCGGAAGTATCTTTTGTGCTGCTTTTAAAAGCAAAATTATAAGACTTATTTTTAAAATTAGGATGTGTGAATCTGCAGTCAATCTTATTGGCAAGGCTGTTTGAAAGTTGATTGTTTATAATGCCGCTGAGGCAGTTGTCTTCGTCGATAAAATATTGAAGCAGTGAGTCAGGTACGCTGTGACTGATGATAAATACTTCGCCCCCTTTTTTTGCAAAATTGTAGATAGTTTCAGCTGTTCTTTTACTGTAATAAGGGTAGTCACCTGCATATAAATAGGCTTTGCCATGCATGTCTTGAGCGGTACTTAATTTACTGTCAAAATCAGGACCGTCAATTCGACCCCAGTTATAGTTGCTTTTCAATAATTCCTGTAACAATGAAAAGTCGTAGGGCTGTTTTTTGTCATGCTCCAATTTAGGTGTCCACTCAAATTTATCAGCTTTGGGCTGCATACCCAAAACAAAAGCAACTAGCCCAACGATAAGTACAGCTGCAAAGAGGAATATGGCGAATTTATTTTTCTGCATCTTGACGCTGTGTTGAGGTTAGGGCCTGTTTTTCAGTTTTCGAGAGCAGGTTTTTAAATAATGGCGTCACTGCTTCGAAGTCATTTGAGCTAAAACGACCATTTTCATTGAACCACACATACTCATAAATACCTGTGCATTTGCTGAACTCCTCATAAAATGGGTTGTTTTTCATTTCACGCAAATAGCTGCCATTTGTTTTATCTTTTTTCCAAACTATGGTTCCGGACAATGAAAGCGCTTTCAAAACGCTGAGATAATATAACCTGACTGCTAATCTGTAATCGTTTGCAGCAATAGCATCATTCAAAAATGAATTAACATTGACCTCCTGAAGATTTTCCTCCAGATTTTCCAGTGTGTAAACTTTATCTTTTACAATTTTGCGGTTTCCGAAAATAGTGCCGCCTGCAATCAATTTGTAACCAATTATGACCAAAATAAGAATGACAACAGCAAAAAGGCTGTATTTCAACAGTTCCTGCATAGTAGGAGACAATAGGGGAGCCTCGTCTTTCTTTTCGGTTTTTTTAATTTCCTCTTCCGGTTTTGGTTCTTCCTTTTTCTCTTTTATTTTTTCCTTGCTGTAATCGTATTTACCTGCGCTTTTCTGCCATTTCGATTTATTGATTTTATCTTCAGGATCAATTTTTTCCAAAAGGAAATCCTCCTGATCCTGAGCAGGAAGAGGGGATGCAGCAAGCAGGATCAGCATCCAAAACAAGACTGCACTGTTTAAAAAATTATATTTATTGAATACTCTGAGCATTGTCTTTTTATTAATAAAATTCAAATTCAATTTAAAAATTCCTGCAGATATCAATAAAGCAGATTTTTATTTTCTTCTTTATCCATGCCGTAACTTTGTTTTTTTACACCCACCCTTTCTATCTGTTCAAAAAGCTCGCTTGCTTCTCTAGTTTCTTTAAAACTGAATTGGGCAATACTCAAAGTAGAAAAAACCAAGGGAAATAAAAATGAAATGATAAAGGCCTGAATAAATAGGTAAAAAGCCAAATTGAACTGTTCAGCGTCAGCTTGGCTGAATGGCAGCAGTGTGAGAAATATTTCATTAAAAAATCCCAAAATAGGCGCTGTAGTCAGGAACAGAAAAACATAACACATAAGAGTCATTACAATATAGGCTCCCATCATCGTTGCCCAGTTTCCGGCCAAATAACGAAATGTTTTGATAAAACCGCCCAATAAATTGCTGCCCTCATTGAAAATGGTGCTGAGCCAAAGTATGAGGATTGGAAATACAAATAAAATATAGATTAATATCATTCCTTCGTTATTGTCAAAAATCAACAGTGTATTGATGAATCCTGAAATGACAACAGTAGAAACAGCTGTTTGTATGTAATAGGCTGCCGTACGCTTTTGTTTATTGGCGAAATAGGCTATTCTGAATAGGGTAAAATAAGCCATAATAGCTACAATAGACACATTCATAATCCATTGCACATTAACGTCAGACAGGAGCAATAATTGGGCAACGTTTGAAATGGTATTGCCCAATGCTTCGAAGAAAAACAGAAAACCGAAGTTTGTTGAAAAATTCAAATCAATGCCTATCAGCATTAAAGCTGCAGTATAAATAAGAGCAATAACTGCAGAAAGTACTGCCAATGGTTTCAGCTGTTTTCTGTAAAAAGTGAAGGCATCGGTGAAAATCTGTCCGCTGTTTTTTATTCTGTTAAATTCAATATGCACCTTTTTTACAGTGGGCAGATTTACCTCGCGAAGATTTGCCGTGAAACCCCGTTTGGCTTTTAACCAAGGATAAATGACAAAATATCCGATCATGAAAGCGAAGGAAGCCAGGATAAAAATGGCCCTTACAAGGTAAGAAGTATCGCTGTAGCGGGTAATAAAACTTTCGATAAAACCGGCCATGACTATGAGCGGCACAATAGTGAGGTATATCAGCAATGCCCTTCTTGCCGACAGTTGCAGGCCCTGCAGACGGGTATAGGTACCGGGGAACAGCAGCCCCTTCCCTAGGTGTATGCCGGCAGCCCCTGCTATGACTATACTCGATATTTCGATAGCACCATGCAGCCAAATGGTCAGTATGGAGTCCAAATAAACTCCATGCTGAAAAAAGAGGTATTGAAAAGCACCAACCATAATGCCGTTATACAGCAGTATGTATATCGCACCACCGCCAAAGACAAGACCCAATATAAAGGTAACAAAGGCAACCCGAAGATTATTGAAAGTAATTTGAAGAAACATCGAGGCCTGATTCGGATCCTGATAGACCGACATGGGATTGCCATTTTCAATATTATTTATCGTCATTTCCACATAAGCGTTGCCCAAGATTACCCTTGGGAAATCCGGGTTCATGACTGATGAAAATACCCCGATACTGATAGCCAGCATGAAAATGATAAAGCTCAGCAGAAGATCGAATCGTGATTCGAAAAGGATTTGAGGTACATCATCTCTCCAAAATTGCCAAAATCGTTTGAGTCGGCTTTTTCTGTTACGATAGATATCGTAAAAAACCCGTTGAGCCAGATTGTTGAGGTAAACCCGTACTGAGCGGTTGGGATAAAAGGTGCGGGAATAGGAGAGGTCATCGGTAATTTCCATGAACAGATTGCTCAGCTCTTCCGGATCCTTTTTACTCTCCTTCAGAATCTGTTCAAATTTTGACCATTTTTCTTTATTCTGCTCAATGAAATTTGTTTCGCGCATAACAGTGTTGGGACTGAGACTGCCTTTTATAGAACAATTTGGAAAATGTCAGCCTTCAAACTACAAAATACTAACTTTGACTTTTTTTTAATAGGGAAGCCACTTTTATTTTACAAATTTCAGTTATCTTGCCATTGGAACAGGATATTTTTATGAAAAATATAGAAATCACAACAGCTCAGAAAGTCATTATTCAATACGAACTTGCAACGGTAGGAAACCGCTTTGCTGCTTTTTTTATTGATATACTGATTTGGATAGGAATGCTGATCTTTATGATTTTGATTGCCGATCAGGTATTCAAAGGCAATTTAAATGGATTTGAATACTATCTCTATTTTGCCATTGTGCCAATTGTGCTTTTCTATACTTTGTTGAGCGAGATTTTACTCGACGGGCAAACTATCGGAAAAAAGGCAATCGGTCTGAAAGTGGTGAAATTGAACGGCGATCCGGCTGCAGCATTTGATTATATAATTCGTTGGGCCTTTCGTTTTGTCGATATTTGGATGTCGGCAGGTGCAGTTGCAGCTCTGCTTATCAGTTCCTCTAACTATAATCAGCGATTAGGCTGTCTTTTGTCGGGGACAACTGTTATCCGCAAAATTTCTACCCGCAGTTTCAAACTTGAAGATATTCTCAAAATCAATTCAAGAGAATCTTATGTACCTGTTTTTCCACAGGTTACAAAACTGAGCGAGGGAGATATGTTATTTGTTAAAAAAGTTATGGAAAGGGCCCGTAAATACAAAAATGATGCTCATCAAACCGCCCTGGTTCAGCTTGCAGAAAAAATTGCCGCCCTTTTGGAAGTAAAAGCCCCAAAGGATAGCATGAAGTTTCTAAAAACTATACTCTCTGATTATATCGTACTCACAAGATAAGCCTAAAAAACTAGGTATTTCTTTTCTAAGTAAGTGCGCAAAACATGCAAAGGTTCCTCAACTTTTCTTACTTTTGCTTAGTAATACGAATCAAGGGTTGAAACAAGTTCAAATCGCATAACGCCGCCGCGGGCTCTTTTTTACTTTTGTCTCGTCAGTAGCTGACGAGACAAAAGTAACAAAAAATCAAGTCGGAACCAATGCATTTTTGGGGTGTAG